>WLEG01000152.1 GCA_009704425.1 Actinomycetota bacterium
GCCGGTGTCGACGAGCGTCTGATGGGGGATACCACGCTTCCGGCCCCGATTCCGCCCACGGCTCGACCCCTGGTGTGACGTCTCCCTCGACGTCGCGTGTGACCTTTCACGTCGGTTTGCTACGCGGTCTGCCGTGTTCCGAGGGGTCCGGCGATCTAGATTGTCGGGCGTGTCGACGAAGCGCGTGACCCCCATCGCCATTGGCCTGATCGCCCTGTCGTTGCTGGCGGCCTGCGGGAGCGATCCGGGGGCCACGGCCACCACGTTGCGTCCGTTGAGCAGCACGAACTACGCCACGACCCCTCCGTCGGTGGTGACCACGCTGGATCCGGCGAACACCCTGCCGCCGCCGATGCAGTACACGATCGTGAAGGGCGACTCGGTGTACGCCATCGCCGCCAAGTTCGGCATCGAGCCCGACGAGTTGGCCGCCTACAACAACTGGCCCGAGGGCGTGTTGCACCCGCTGGCGATCGGGGCGTCCATTCTGATTCCGCCCACGGCGGTGCAGTCCACCACGCTGCCCGGACTGCCGATGCCGACCGAGAGCACATCGCCGTCGCCCGACGACACGCAGTACACGAAGTACACGGTGGTGGAAGGCGACTGTTGCATCTCGCGCATCGCCGACAAGTTGGGAGTCGAGGCGTCCGATCTGATGGCCGCCAACGGTTGGGTGGACGCGTCGGTGGTGATCCTGCCCGGTGACGAGATCAACGTGCCGCCGCCCACCAAGGATCCCAAGCCCTGAGAGTCGGTGGTTCTTCTGGTGGCATGAACAGCCAGAATCCGGCTGTTCATGCCACCAGAAGAACCAGTCAGTCGCCGAGGTTGGGCCAGCGGCGCTTCTGTCGGCGCCGAACGCCGGCGTCACCCATCGAACGGCGCTCGGACAGGGCCCACTGGCGTCGCCAGCCCGTGTACTCCGGACCCGTCAACTTGGGGTTCTCCTGGCGCGCGGCGCGTTGGCGCGAACTCCAGTAATCGGTGAGCGACTCGTCGCCCAGCATCGTGACCGCGCGCTCGATGCGCGCCGAGAAACGCCGCGTGTTCTCACTTTCGTCCGCGCGCAGCGGATGACCGAACACCACCTTGGTTGTTCCCCGCTTCGGTCGCTTCATTCCCTTGCCGTAGATCGAACCGGTGCCGTCGATGAACACCGGCACCACCGGCGCTCCCGTGCGCGACGACAGGTACGCGGCTCCGCCCTTGAAGTCCTGGCCCCATCCGTCGGGGGATCGCCCGCCCTCGGGGTAGATGACGAGGCTCCACCCGTCCTCGATGAGTTCGCGGATCATGTCCGACGACTTGCGCCCGGTCACCTCCCGGTCGATCGGAATGGCGTTCAACGCCAGGGCCGCCATGGTGGCCTTCCATCGCTTGTCGAAGAAGTAGTCCGCCGCCGCGGCCACCACCAACTTCGAACGCCACGGTTCCGGTACGGCGACAGCCATCAGGGCCGTGTCCAGGTGAGAGTGATGGTTGGGGGCGAAAATCAGCGGGGGAGCGTCGTGGAGTCGCGCCAGATCGCTCAGTCGATCGGTTCCGTACACCGTCGGACTGGCGATGCCCTTCACCGCCAAACGCACCGGACCCTCCACCAGTCCACGACGAACGACCGAAGCGACGGAACCGCGCGCCCACTCCGTGTCGTAATCCGCACCGAGCGTCGGTGCGTCCTCGGGGACCTCCACGCCCATGGGCACCGTGGGAGGGAGATAGGGAAAACCCCGCTTGTACGCGCGACGCGCGACGGGGTGCGTGATTCGCTCCACGAGGTCGCCGAACTTGGCCGCTTTGGCCAGGTTGCTGGGCTTCCAGGGGGCGTCGTCGCGACGGGCCATCATCGGCTCACGAGACGTCGGCCACCATCAAGGGCGGCGCGTGGAGATGGGTGATGGTGGGCGTGCGACCGACGACGTCGCTGGCGATCTCGAGCGCGTCGTCCATGGTGGACGCCGGCACGAACCCGAGACGACGAACGGTCTTGGGGTCGCCACCGACCACGATGATCCGTCCGCAGTGCTTCAAGGCGTGGCTGCCCCAGTACCACATGTAGAAGGGGTGCACGCCGTGGTACGCGTACGTGGTGCGATACAGGTGGCGGTACCACTCGTCCTCGGCGTACTGCTTCTCCCACTTCTGCGACATCACGTGCGGGTCGGTGGTGTCGGCCAGGACCTGTTCGAAGAAGTCGATGTACGACGGGTGGTGGACCGGATGGAACTCGGGGCGCGTGGGGTGGGTCATGATGATGACTCCGCCCTCGCGCACGAGCGGCATGCCGCGGTACATGTTGAAGTAGTACCCGAGCCCCATGCACATCACCAGGATCGGGTTCATGATGGAGTGCACGTTGTACGGGCTGATGTAGGGGATTCCGAGCGTGAGGATGTCGGTCTGGCCCTTCACCTCGACCAGCTGTTGCTTGTACACGTGCTCGGTGGTGATGCGGTGGACCGCCTCCACCTCTCCGGCCTGGACGCTGGTCATCTGATGCGGCGCCTCGATGGAGTGGAAGATGTTCCGCGCGATGCGATTGGGCGTGCGGTTCAGTGCCTTCGTGGTGCCGATGTAGGTCATGCGATCCGACGGCTTCCACTCCCACTCGCGCTTGGCCAGGAATCCGAAGGGGGACGGGAACGTGTCGGTGTTCAGCGTGGTCTCGATCTGGAAGACCTTCACACCACTGTCGAGCAACACCTTGCCCATGCGCCAGTTGCTCTTGTGCAACTCGCTGCGGTGCTGGTCCATGAAGCTGCGCGAGTGGATCATGGTGTCGGGGTTGTGGTGATGTCGCAACGACTTGTACGACGCCAGTCCGGTGGCGGTGCTCTTCCACCCGCCGTCCATCGCCACCAGGTTGATGTTCACGTACACCAGCAGGTCGCTCTCGGCGGCCCGCTTGTTGATCTCGACGTCCTCGCCGTGCGGGGTGGTGCCCAGGTACGCCAGGTTCTCCGGGTCCTCGGCATCGTGCTGGTACAGCAAACCGCGGGGCGCGAAGGCGTCGTACACGCGGTCGCCCACCGCGTGGCGGAGTTCGGCTTCGGTCATGCGACGGTGAAGCGCCAGTGCCGAGATGATGTGCACGTCGTCGACGCCGGCCTCGGCGGCCAGATCGAGGACCGCTTCGATCACCCGTTGACGAATGTCGGGGCGTTGCATCTTGGGCAACGGGAGGCTGACGTCGTCGAAGGCGATGGTGAGCTTCATGCCGGCGAACAACTGAGCGGGCAGCGGGTCCTGATCGACGGGGTTCAGCAACGCGTTGCGGATGGCGCCGTCCACGTCGTCGATGGCGGGCAGGGGTTCGGGTGCGTAGATCACGCGACTGCGTCCGGCGGGCAGCTTCTCGAGGGAGAAGTTCTCACCGCGCCAGAAGAGGATCGGCGGCGTCGAACGGTCGACGTCGAGGACGAATCCGGGACGGGGCATCAGTGGCTCTCCTTCTTGCTTCGACCGTTTCGCAGGTCGAACACGATCTTCACGGCGCCCCGACGTCCGGCGGCGGCCGCATGGGCGATGGCATCCTGGTAATCCTCGAGGCGATAGGCGGCCGACACCAGACGCTCGAGTCGACACTCCGCCGCGGTCTCGATGGCCAGATCGAACGTGTGCTTGGTCGTGCCGTCGGGCAGGTGCTCGGTGCCGTAGGTGTACGCGCCGACGATGGCGGTCTCGCGGTGCCACAGGCCCGTGAGGTCCAAGGTGACGTCGGCGGGCATGCCGAGCAGGATCACGCGACCGCGGGGGCGGGTGAAACGCAGGCACTCGGCGATGCTGTCGGAGTTGCCGACCGCGTCGATGGTGACGTGCGATCCACCGGTGAGATGGTTCCCGACCACGTGGCACCCGACCTCGCGACGAACCGCGCGCGACAACTCGTCCGCGGGGACCACCACGTCGGCACCGAGCGAGCGCGCCAACGCCTGCTGGTGCGGGTAGCGGGCACCGACGAGGATGCGCACCTGGGGCACGTAGCGGCGCAGGCCGGCGACGGCGCACAAACCCATGGTTCCCGCACCGAGCACCGCGACCACCGGAATCTCGCCACGGGAGAGAGCGGCCGACACCGCGGGCCAGGTGGCCAGCGCGGCGTGAATTCCGCCGGCCGCCGGTTCCACGAGCACCGCTTGCTCGTCCGACATCGAATCGGGGATGGCGTGGAGTTGGCTGTCGTGAGCGATCAGTTCGGTGGCCCAACCACCGCCGGTCGACTGGCAGAACCCGGTCTGGATGCCGGGCGCCAGACATCCTCCGACCAAGTGGGCGTAGTCGTCGCCGTCACCGGGGGCCGCTCCCTCGAACGGAAGCGGCAGTCCGCGGGCCGCGTGCCCGAGCACCGGCTCGAGAACCACGCGTCGGCCGTCGTCGCAATCGGCGACCACCTCGTGTCCGGGCACGAACGGGAACGACACCCAATCGTCGAAGTACGTGGAGGCATGACCCTCGACGAGCGACAGATCGCTCCCGCAAATGCCGGTGAGGCGCGGCGTGATGCGATGCCAACCGTCGACACCGGGCATCGTGGGGGCGTCGTCGTCGACGAGCGACAGCGGACCGAACTTGGCCGCGCCGAACGCACTGACCGGACTCACCAGTCGGGCCACGGCGAACTTGCCGGTCTTGCGCGAGATCCTGAGAGCCTTCATCGATCGTTCCGCCTCGTGCCGATGCGCCCGGTGCGCGTGGTGAAGCGCTTCTGCTCGCCGTCCGACATGCGCGGTCCGATGGGCAGAAGCGGTCGCGGTCCTCCCTCGGCCTTCTCCCAGTTCTCGACGAGCCATCCCCGCTTGCGGGCGATGGCGGCCAGACGCGTCTCGGGATTGACCGCCACCGGGAAACCGACCGCCTCGAGCATGGGGAGATCGCTGCTGGAGTCGGCATAGGCGATCGACTCCTCCAAACGCAGACCCTCGGCGGCGCAGTAATCGGCCAGCACCTGCGCGCGCGTCTCGCCGGTCGGTGGGACACGGGACAGTTCACCGGAGTAGGTGCCGTCGGGACGCACCGTCATCTCGGCGGCGACGATCTCGTCGAACAGGGGGCGCAAACCCTCCACGGCGAAACTCATGGCGCCGGTGATGAGGATGGTGCGATGCCCGAGCGCCCGGTGTTCACGCACACGACGTAGACCGGCGGGGAAGCTCTTGGTCATGATCAGTTGGGCCAACAGCTCGCGGGCGTCGGCGTCGATCTGCTCGACCGGGGCGTCCTCGTAACGGCGGTAGAAGTAGCGCAGGAAGTCGGAACGGTCCTTGCGATCCATCGACATCAGCGAGGGTCCCTCGCGGAGGGTTCGCAACACGTA
>WLEG01000153.1 GCA_009704425.1 Actinomycetota bacterium
CGCTGCAGCACATAGTCACCCAGCATGGTATCGAATACTTCACCATCATACTTAAAGCCAGACTCCCAGAGCCACACTAAATCGTGACTGATATTGTGCGGAGAGTGGTCCGGTGCTCGAGCGCTGGATCGACACCGAACGCGCCGCCTGACGGCTCAGCCGCGGTTGGCGGCCACGATCTCGGCGATGTCGCGCATGATGGTGCTGAGTTGGAAGTCCTTAGGCGTGTACACCGCGGCCACACCGAGTTCCAACAACTTCGGTCGGTCCTCTTCGGGGATGATGCCACCCACCACCACCGGCGAATCCACGCCTTGGGCGCGCAATTGCGCCAACACCGCGGGCACCAACGCCATGTGCGATCCCGACAGGATGGAGAGTCCGATCACGTCGGGGTCCTCGTCTCGCGCGCTGGCCGCGATCTGTTCGGGAGTGAGACGAATGCCGGAGTACACGACCTCCATTCCCGAATCGCGCGCGGCCACCGCGATCTGCTCGGCGCCGCTGCTGTGACCGTCGAGGCCGGGTTTGGCCACCAGGATCTTGGGCGGACCGCCGGGAATGGAGCGCACGAACTCGGCGACTTCGGCCAATTCGCCGGGACGCTTGCCCACGGCGGCGGACACACCGGTGGGAGCGCGGTACTCGCCGAACACCTCGCGCAACACGCCCGACCACTCGCCGGTGGTGCCACCGGCCTTGGCCAGGGCGATGGACGGCTCCATGATGTTGTCGGAACCCTGTGCGGCCCGACGCAACTCGTCGAGAGCGGCGCGCACGGTCGCTTCGTCGCGGTTCGCGCGCCACGCGTTCACGTCGTCGATCATCTGTCGTTCGACGTCGGGATCGACCTTCACGATGTTGCCCTCACCACCGAGAGGGGATGATTCGAACTCGGTGTAGCTGTTCACGCCCACCACGACCTGCTCGCCACTCTCGATGCGACGGCTGCGCTCGGCCATCGACTTCACCAGTCGACCCTTCAACGTGTCCACGGCCTCGAACGCGCCGCCCAGCGACAACACGTCCTCGAACTCGGCCCACGCGGCGTCGCGCAGTTCGGCGGTCTTGGACTCGATCACCTTGGAGCCGTCGAAGATGTCGCCGTATTCCAGCAGGTCGGTCTCGAAGGCCAACACCTGCTGCATGCGCAGACTCCATTGCTGATCCCACGGACGCGGAAGGCCGAGGGCCTCGTTCCAGGCCGGCAACTGGATGCTGCGGGCGCGCGCGTTCTTCGACAACGACACGGCCAGCATCTCCAGCACGATGCGTTGGACGTTGTTCTCGGGTTGGGCCTCGGTGAGTCCGAGCGAGTTCACCTGCACGCCGTAACGGAAACGTCGTGCCTTGGCGTCGGTGACGCCGTAGCGCTCGAGACCGATGCGATCCCACAACTCGGTGAAGGCGCGCATCTTGCAGATCTCCTCGATGAAGCGAATGCCGGCGTTCACGAAGAACGAGATGCTTCCGAAGACCTGCGCGAACTGCTCGGGCGGAACCTGACCCGAGTCACGGACCGCGTCGAGCACACCGACCGCGGTGGCCAAGGAGTACGCGATCTCCTGAACCGGCGTGGCGCCGACCTCTTGAAGGTGGTACGAGCACACGTTCATGGGGTTCCACTTGGGCGCGTTGTCGGCACACCACGCGACCATGTCGACGATGAGTCGGCGCGAGGGAGCCGGCGGGAAGATGTACGTGCCACGCGAGAGGTATTCCTTGACGATGTCGTTCTGCGTGGTGCCGCGCAAGGCGGCGCGGGCGACGCCTTGGTCCTCGGCGTTGGCCACGTACAACGCCAGCATCCACGCGGCCGTGGCGTTGATGGTCATCGACGTGTTCATCTGTCCGGGCGGGATGCCGTCGAGCAGGGTGCGCATGTGACCGAGGTGCGCCACCGGTACCCCGACCTTGCCCACCTCGCCGGCCGCCATCGGCGAGTCGGGGTCGTAGCCGGTCTGGGTGGGGAGATCGAAGGCGATGGACAGACCGGTCTGACCCTTGGCCAGATTGGTGCGGTACAACTCGTTCGAGGCCTTGGCGGTGGAGTGCCCCGAGTAGGTGCGCATCAACCAGGGTTCGTCGCGCTCGTTCTTCTGCACTTCGGTCTTCTGCACGTCGGCCATGGGGTCAGTCTGTCGGGAAAATCAGGCGTTTCTCGCCTCGGACAGAAGTCTCAGATACTCCGCTCGGGGCACGTCGACGGCCCCCAGGGACACGAGGTGGGGAGTGGTCCACTGCACGTCGAACAGACGCATCCCGGCGGCCGCCATGGTGGCGGTGAGTGCCCACAGGGCGACCTTGGAGGCGTCGGTGCGCCGGTGGAACATGCTCTCGCCGGCGAAGAAACGCCCGACGCGAACTCCGTACACGCCGCCGACCAGTTCGTCGTCCACGAGGACCTCGCAGGAATGGGCCCAACCGAGTCGGTGCAATTCGGTGTAGGCCTCGATGAACTCGTCGTTGATCCATCCGTGCTCGCGCTTCTTGTCGCCGCAGGCCGTCATGACCTCGGTGAAACGGGTGTCGAAGCGGACGGAGAATCGCTTGGCGTGCTTGCGCAACGATCCGGACACGTGGAACCCGTCGATGGGAATGACGCCCCTCTGCACGGGGCTGAACCAGCCCAGCTTCCCCCTCGAGATGGGCATGGGAAAGAGGCCGTTCGAATAGGCGTTCAACAACGTGCCCACCTCGAGGTCGGCTCCAACCGCGATGAGGTCGTCGTCACCGAAGACGATGTGCGAGAAGTCCCAATCGGTGGAGGGGATCGGACCCTGTGGCGCGGTGAATCGAGCGACGTCCTCGTCGACGACCGGCCACTCGGCGGTCATGGGGTTCAGTAGGTGTAGAAGCCGGACTTGGTCTTGCGACCCAGTTGTCCGGCGGCCACCATGCGCCGCAGCGTCGGCATGGCGGCATAGTTGGGATCGCGGAACTCGTTGTACAAGGCGTCGAGGATGGCCAACGAGGTGTCGAGGCCGACCAGGTCGAGCAGAGCGAAGGGGCCCATCGGGAAGTTGCAACCACCCTTCATGGCCGTGTCGATGTCGGCCATGTTCGCGGTGCCCTGTTCGAGCATGCGGATGGCGTTGTTCAGGTAGGGGAACAGCAACGCGTTCACGATGAAACCGGCGCGATCCTTCACCTGCACGGGCTGCTTGCCGCACGCCTCGGCGAACGCGGTGGCGGCGGCAATGGTGTCGTCGCTGGCCGACAGGGGACGCACGATCTCGACGAGGGGCATGGCGGTGGCCGGGTTGAAGAAGTGGATTCCGCAGACCAACTCGGGGCGACCGGTGCTCATGGCCAGTTCGATCACCGGGAGGGTGGAGGTGTTCGTGGCGATGATCGCTCCGGCCTTGACGACCTTGTCGAGTTCGGCGAAGAGCGACTTCTTCGTGTCCAGATCCTCGACGACGCTCTCGATGACCAGATCGCAGTCGGCCAACTTGGAGAGATCGCTGACCGCGGTGATGCGACCGAGGATGGCACCCTTCTCGTCCTCGGTGAGACGACCCTTCTCCACCTGCTTGCTCAGTCCCTTGCCCACGGAGGCGACCATCGCATCGGCGGTGGCCTGGCTGCGCGAGCGGACGATGACGTTCATGCCACCGCGGGCGATGACTTCGGCGAGACCCGAACCCATGATTCCGGATCCGACAACTCCGACGGTCGTGATGGCCATGTGGGTGCTCCTTGAGAGGGGGACGTGATCCCGCGTTGGGTGAAGGATAGTTACCGTTTGGTAACCGCGACAAAGCCCGACGTTCACGGGCGACCATTACGATCCGCGGGGTGATCGACCATCCCGACCGCCACATTCCGTTGACGGCGGTGCACAACTTCCGTGACCTCGGCGGATACGCCACCTCCGATGGGCGACGGGTGGCCTGGCGCAAGGTCTTTCGCGCCGACGGTCTCTACCGGTTGACGCCGCAGGACGTGGAGGCGCTGCGGCCGCTCGGCCTGCGCACGGTGATCGACCTGCGCACCGCCGAGGAGCTGGCGGACCGCGGAACCTTCCCCGTCGAGCGCCATCCCGTGGAGTTCCATCACTTCTCGATCATCGATCGAACGTGGGATACCGACGAGGCGCATCAATGGGACGGACGGCAGAGCGAGTTCCTGCGCGCCAAGTACCACTCGATGCTCGAGCAAGGTGGCGACTACGTCGGCGCGGCGTTGCGCGTCATCGCCGATGGCGACACCTCGCCGGTGGTGTTCCACTGCGCCGCGGGCAAAGACCGCACCGGTTTGGTGGCCGGGCTTCTCCTGTCGGGACTGGGGGTGGACGACGCCACCGTGGCGGCCGACTACGCGCTCAGTCACGCGGCCGGTGAGAGGACGCGCGAGTGGGCGATCGCGGCGTCACCCGAACTGGCGGAGAGGTTCGCCTCCATGCCGGCGGTCTTCCACGCCGCGCATCCGGACGCGATCGTCGGCGTGTTGAACGATCTGCGCGATCGACACGGCGATGTCCGATCTTTCTGCTCCACCATCGGTGTCACCGAGGACCACTGGCGATCGTTGGAGGCGCACCTGTTGAGCGCGGTGTGATGGCGTACGCTCCGGACATGAGCGACTCCGGGAACAAGGGCACCATCGTCTTCCAAGGTGGGGGAGCGTTCACCGCTCACGACGAACTCGATCGTCGTCTGCTCGGCGACGTGAAAGCAAAGAAGGTGGTGGTTCTGCCCACCGCCGATGCGTTCGAACGACCGGAGGTTCTGGTCGCGGCGGCCATGTCGTGGGGCGAGCGAATGGGCGTGGAGATCGACGCCTTGATGGTGATGCGTCGTGTGGAGGCGATGGAGAGCGACGCGGCACACGTGGTGCGCAAGGCCGACGCGGTGTGGTTGGTGGGCGACAACCCCATTCACCTGCGCAGTGTCATCAAGGACACGCCCGTCTTCGACGCGTTGCACCACGTGTTGAAGGACGGCGGGTTGGTGGTCGGTGCCGGTGCCCCGGCCTCGGCGTTGTGCGACCCCATGATCGACCCGCGCGGTGGAGCCTTGGCGTTGGGCCTGGGTCTGGTGACGGGGATGGCCGTGGTGGCTCAGGCGGAGAAGGTGACGCCCGATCGTCACGCGCGCACGAGGAAGCTGGCCAACGTGCCCGTGGTGTTCCTGCCGTCGGAGTCGGCGTTGGTCCGTCGACGTGGTGAGTGGGAAGCCGTCGGTCCGAACGAGACCATCGGCGACTTGCCCGGTTGATCAGCCCTCGGGCGAGATCGGTACGAACTCGGGGTCGACCGAGAACGCGACGGCGAAGAAGCGCTCACCGAGGTCGGTGAA
>WLEG01000154.1 GCA_009704425.1 Actinomycetota bacterium
CTGGTGGAAGCGTTCGGATGGCGGATCATCTTCGCGGTCCAGGCGCCGCTGTGCGTCCTGGGCGTGATCATCGCCGTGTGGTTGCTGCCCGACACCGAGAGGTCGACGGACGTCCATTTCGACGTGGCCGGTTCGGTCACCCTCGGATTGGGCGCGTCGATGCTGCTGGCCGGCGTCAATCAAGGACCGAAGTGGGGATGGAGCAGTCCCTTGACCGTCGGGTTGTTGTGCGCGTCGGTGGTGTCTCTGGTTCTCTTCGTGCGCATCGAGAAACGGGTGCGCGATCCGCTGCTACCACTTCACTGGTTGCGCACGCGCAACGTGGCGTATCCCGTGATGTCGCAAACGTTGGCGAACTTCGCGTACATGGGTGGTTTCCTGTTGGCACCGTTGGTGTTGCGTGAGGTGATGGAGTTCGACACCTCGAAGATCTCCTTCGTCGTGATCGCGAGACCACTGACGTTCGCTCTCGTGGCACCGTTGGCCAGCCTCATCACCATTCGCGTGGGGGAGCGGGCGATGGGCATCGTCGGAGGTTTCTGCGTGACGATGTCGATGTTCCTCTTCACCATGGTCGACTTCGGCTCGAACCTGCTGATGGTGTTGCTCGCGCTGGGTCTGTCGGGTGCGGGTATCGGCATCGCCAGCCCGGCCATGACGTCGCTGGTGGCCAATGCCGTCGACGAACGCGACCTCGGTGTGGCCGGCGCCATGCAACAACTCATGACCCAGATGGGGGCGGTGTTCGGCTCCGTGGTGATGACGACGGTGCAACAGGCATCGTCGAACGGCGAGTCCACCGCATCGTCGTTCGCCGCGGCGTTCTACGTGGCGATGGGCGTGGCCGTGGTGGCGATGATTCTGTCGTCGCGGGTCACGTCGACTCCGCGCGGAGAACCGACTATTCGGTGATGGCCTTGATCTCTTCGGCGACCTTGGCGGTGATGTCGGTCTGAGGCATCTGCGTCTGCAGGGCCATCATCTTCATCATGTCACCGGCCACCTTGATTTTGCCGCCCATGAACGCCTGCATCGCGGCGGCCTGATCGTTGAGGGCGAAGATGGCGCGGGCCGTGGCCCAGTCGGTGGTGACGGTGGCATCGGGGTTCTCGAGCTCGCCCAACTCCACTTCCATGTCACCCGACGAGGTGTCCATGTAGCTCTTCACGGTTCCCTCGCCGAACGGGACGTCGGTGATGACCTGGTTGATCCGGATCACCGCGGTGATCTTGGGCGCCTGGTCCTGATACTTCGCACGGATCGCCTTGGCGGCGTCCATCCATTCTTCGGAGAGGAAAGGGAAAGCCATGGCGAGGACAATAGTCACTCCCGGGGCCGAACCCGCCTGCCGGAGATCAGCGTGCGTCGACGATCTCGGTCGAGAGGGTGACCGAGTCGATGAAGGGGAGGTCGAGGTCCACCCCCGTGCCGGGGCCGGTGCGCAGCACCACGTGGCCGTGGTCGAGGGTGATGGGATCATGGACGATGTCGTGTTTCCAGAATCGCTCCGACGCCGAGACGTCGCCGGTGATCGTGAAGTTCGGAAGGGCCGCCAGGGCCAGGTTCATGGCCCGCCCGATGCCGGTCTCCAACATGCCGCCGCACCAAACCGGGATTCCCCGCTCACGACACACGTCGTGCACCGTGACGGCCTCCAGATAACCGCCCACACGGCCGGCCTTGATGTTGATGATGGAGCAGGCCCCCCGTTCGATGGCGTCCACGGCGGCCCGCGCCGAGACGATCGATTCGTCGAGGCAGATGGGAGTCCCCACCTGCTTGGCGATGATGGCGTGACCGGTCACGTCGTCCTCGGGCAGGGGTTGTTCGATGAGGAGAAGTCCGAATCGGTCCAGTTGGGCCAGATGCGGTCCGTCGTCGCGGGTGTAGGCGGTGTTGGCGTCCACCTGCAGTGGGAAGGAGTCGCCGAAGGTCTCGCGGAGCACGCGCACCGGTTCGATGTCGGATCCCGGCTCGATCTTCAGCTTGATGCGCACGTAGCCCTCGTCGAGGTATCCGCCGATGGTGCGAACGAGCGAGTCGATGTCGTCGTGGATGCCGACCGAGACACCCGAGGGAACGCGATCGACGACCGAACCGAGGGCGGTGGGCAACGGCATGTCGTTGGCTCGAAGTTGGGCGTCGAGGACCGCGGCCTCCAGGGCGGCCTTGGCCATGCGATGGTCCTTCACCGGTTCGAGCAGTCGGGCCACGTCGGTGGCGTGCATGGGTCGTCCATCGTTGGGAACGAGTCGCGGGATGAGGTGATGGATCATCACGTGATGCGAACTCTCGACGTACTCGCTGGAGTACAACGGGTCGTCGCCCGACACGCACTCACCCCAACCGTCACCTTCGTCGGTGATGGCGCGAACCAACAGGATTCGTCGGTCGTTCTGGGTCCCGAAGGACGTGCGGAACGGGCGGACGAGGGGGAGTCCGATGACGCGGAGTTCGAAACCGCGCACGTGGATCGGTGCGAGTTGGGCCAGGTTCAGCATCGTGCGTCCTTCGTCCTCAGGATGTAGTCGCCATTGTGGTTCATGCCCACCACGTCGTGGGTGGTCAGGAGCGGACCCAGTCGATTGCGCATCGAGAGTCGCCACTCGTGACCCGCCGTCGGGTCCTGGCGGCGCAACGCGACGATGTCGTCGGGGGTGGGGATCTCGATGGTCGGCTCGTCGGCGCCGAGATCCGTCGCGCGTGCCGGCTCCACGTCCCACCACGCCAACAGTCGGTCGGTCTCGTCCGAGCCGTTGATGTCGTCGTTCAACGCCCCGTAGAAGTTCACGTGGTACTCGACGGCGCGCGCCCCGAGTCGCTGCAGGTTGAACCAACCGTTGCGACGCACGAGTGGATCGAAGGTCCACGTGATGGCGGTCAGGCCCTTGTGGCGGGCCCAATCGCGTTGGTGGAACTTCAGGCGCGCGCCCAGGCCCGAGTTCTGCAGCTCGGGAACGACGCCGGTGATGTGCGAGTGCAGACACCACCGTCGACCGTGTTCCGCGAGCATCCCGAACGAGCATCCGACCATCCGGTCGTCGAGGAAGGCACCGGCGATGTAGCCGCCGGAGTGGGCGAGCGCCATCAGGAAGTCCGAACTGACCATGTCGGCGGCCGCCCCGCCCCACACCGAGCCGGCGGTGCGCCGTAGTGCGTCCATCTCGGCGAGGCCCCGAAGTTCGCGGACGACGACGTCGCTCATCTCGGTCCGGGATTCGTCGAACTCCGGGGGTGCGCCAATCGATAGACCAGGCGCACCGCGAGAGCTTGGTGGATGGCGGGTGCGGTGTCCTCGGCGAACTCGGCCCGGTACTTGTCGTCGGTGCTGAGAACCACCGTGAAGTACATGCCGATGAAGGCACCGAGAAACGCCGCGACGCGCACGAGTGCTTCGGTCATCACCAGGTCCCGGCCGCTCAACGTGATGGTGAAGAACACGTTGACGTCGTCGACCGCCATCCATCCGGCTTGGGTCGCCAAGGGAATGGCCACGAAACCGAAGGTCACGAAGAACCCGGTGAGGAGGACAGCCACGAAGGTCACCTGAACGGCCTGATTGAAGGTGGACACCAGGATGAGGTCCATCTTCTCGCGACCGCCCAACGGTTGGTCGAGCGGCGCCTCGCTCGGGATCGGTAGTCCGGCGGCGGGCGTGGTGGCGACGAGAGACTCGACCTCGTCCCACGATGCGAAGGTGGCCAGTCCGTCGATGAGGCGAGGAACGCGCGACAACACGAACACGGCACCGAGCACGAAGAAGATGCCGAGACCGATGATGTAGGGAATCCCCGCCAGGGTGCCGGCCACCTGCCAGACCTCGGCGTTGATGAAGAGAAACACGGTGAACAGGAGCAGTTGGGGGAGCGCTCGAACCAAGAGTCGACCGAGCATGGCCGCTTGTCCGAACGACGAACGAATCGCCCACAGGATCAGTTGGCCCACGGCGAAGGCGGCCAGGACGTAGATGATCCCCAGAATGACGATGCCCTCGACCAGAGCCTGGAGTGCGTCTCCTCGTTGGTCGAAGATGACGCTCGGGACGGTGGGGCCGATCACGAAGGCGATCAATTCGGGACGACCCACCTCGGTGGGGACCGACCAGAAGGGGCGACGAAGGAGGAGATTGGTGATCGTCCAGCCCAGCACCAAGACCGCGATGGTGACCACGGCCGCGAACACGTTTCGCGAGGCGGACCATTCGGCGAGATTCAGGGCGTTCAGACCACCCGCGAGGTACGCGAGCACGAGCAGGGGGATGGCCCGCGTCCAGATGTCGGTGCGTGCGGAGTAGTCGACGATGAAGTGGGGGACACCGCGACCGATGAACCAGCGCTCGATGGCTTTGTGCTGGGTGCGATCCACGGCGGTCAGCCTATGGCGTGACAATCGACCGCCCGACGGTGCCGATTTTGAACGAAATGTCAAACCCATTCGTTGGGAAGGTCCGTGACCGACCAACATGATGGGTCGATATGGCACGAATCCTGGTCTCCGAAGAAATCGCCGCCGGTGGTCTCGACCGCCTGCGCGCGGCGGGTCACACCGTCGATGTCCGGCTGGACCTGACCCCGGAGTCGTTGCCCGCGGCGCTGAAGGGCGCCCACGCCCTGATCATTCGTTCGGCGACGCAGGTGACCGCCGAGGTGTTGGAGCAGGCGGACGAGTTGATCGTCGTCGGACGGGCCGGAATCGGCTTGGACAACGTCGATGTCGAGGCGGCCACCCGACGCGGTGTGATGGTGGTGAACGCGCCCCAGAGCAACATCGTGTCGGCGGCCGAGCACACCATGGCGCTGTTGATGTCGTCGGCGCGCAACGTGCCCCAGGCACACGCGGCCCTGAAGGCCGGACGTTGGGAACGCAGCAAATGGGAAGGTGTCGAGCTGTCCGACAAGACCTTGGGCATCGTCGGTCTCGGTCGCATCGGCAAACTCGTGGCCCAGCGAGCCTTGGCCTTCGGAATGCGCTTGGTGGCCTACGACCCGTTCGTGTCGGCCGACCGCGCGCGCCAGATGAGCGTGGAGATGATGTCGCTCGAGGATCTGATGGCACAGAGCGACTTCATCACCGTGCATCTGCCCAAGAACAAGGAGACCAAGGGCATCATCGGAACGGACATGTTGAACCGTGCCAAGCCGGATCTGCGCGTCATCAACGTGGCTCGTGGCGGAATCGTCGACGAGGCGGCCCTGGCCGA
>WLEG01000155.1 GCA_009704425.1 Actinomycetota bacterium
ACTGGACGTTGCAGGACGTCGGCGATCTCCCGCACTACACCAACGTGAAGATGCCGTGGCCCTTGCGTCCGCCGGCGGTGCCCGAGCAGAACCCCACCGGTGTGTATCGCCGCTCGATCACCGTTCCGAGAACGTGGAAGGGGCGACGCACCGTGCTGCACGTCGGCGGCGCCGAGAGCGTGCACGCGGTTTTCGTGAACGGCATGTTCGTCGGTTACGGAACGGACAGTCGCCTTCCGAGCGAGTACGACGTCACCGATCATCTGCACGGCGGAGCCAACACCGTCGCCATCATGGTGATCCGTTACAGCGCGCAGTCGTACGTCGAGGATCAGGATCAATGGTGGATGGCCGGGTTGCATCGCGAGGTGTTCCTCGAGTCGCGCGCCGTCGTGAACATCGAACGCGTGCACGCCCGTGCCGACTGGGATCACGAGACCGGACGCGCGTCGTTGGCGTTGGACGTGGGCGTGGGCGTTCTGGATGCCACGGGTTCCACGGTGCTGGGCAAGGGGTGGCGCGTGCGCGCCACGTTGCGCGGTCTCGATGGTCGCGTCATCGGTCGAGCGGTAACGGCGAACGTGGCTCACAATCACGTGCAGCCCTACGCGTTCACCGGGCACGTGGCGCGCGTCGAGATGGCGAACCCGAAGGTGCGACCGTGGTCGGCCGAGGATCCCCAGCGGTATCGCGTGGTGTGCGAGCTGATCGATCCCCACGACGTGGTGGTGGAAGCGGTCGGTCAGGTCGTCGGCTTTCGTCGTGTCGGAATCATCGACGGTCTGGTGTGTGTCAACGGACGTCCGATCACGGTGATGGGTGTCAATCGGCACGACCATCATCCCGAGCGGGGCAAGGCCGTCACGTTGGACGACATGCGCGAGGACATCCTCACCATGAAGCGCGCCAACGTCAACGCCGTGCGCACCTCGCACTACCCGAACGATCATCGCTTCTACGACTTGTGCGACGAGTACGGGCTGTACGTGGTCGACGAGGCGAACATCGAGAGCCACGGTTTCAACACCAGCCTCTGTCACGACGCGCGGTATCGAACGACGTGGTTGGAGCGGACGGGCCGCATGGTCGAACGGGATCGCAATCATCCCAGCATCATCATGTGGAGCCTGGGCAACGAGTCCGGCTACGGCGAACATCACGATGCCTGCGCCGCCATGGTGCGTCGCGTCGACCCGAGTCGTCTGCTGCATTACGAGGGAGCGGTGTTCCACGCGGGGTGGAGCGACGGTGGCGCGAACGTCACCGACGTGGTGTGCCCGATGTACGCACCACCGTCGGCCATCGAGATGTACGCCGAGAAGAATCTCGGGCCCCGGCCCCTGATCCTGTGCGAGTACAGCCACGCCATGGGCAACAGCAACGGTGGGTTGGCCGACTACTGGGAGGTCATCGATCGTCACCGCAATCTGCAGGGCGGCTTCGTGTGGGAGTGGAAGGACCACGGCTTGTTGCAGACCGCTCCCAACGGACTGCAGCGATTCGCCTACGGCGGACAGTTCGGTGACGAACCCAACGACGGCAACTTCGTGGCCGACGGCATCGTGTCTCCCGACGTCGAACCACATCCGGCCATTCAGGAGTTGATGTGGTGTCATCGTCCGGTGGCGGTGCAGAACGCCGGGTGGAAACTGAAGGTCACCAACCGTCAGGCGTTCAGCGACCTGTCGTGGTTGCGGGGAACGTGGGAACTGACGGTCGACGGTGAGCGCGTGAAGTCCGGTCGCTGGTCACCGGTCGTGGCCGCGGGCACGACCGCGACCGTCGATTCACCGGTCGATCTGCGCGACGCGAAGAATCATCCGGGGGAGGTGTTGCTCACGTTCCGTTGGACCGTGGCGCGGGCGACGTCGTGGTGCGATGCCGGTCATCTGGTGGCCTGGGATCAGGTCGTGCTGCGCGAGGCCGAGCGCAAGGCACTGCCCAAGCGCGACCCCGATGCCGAAGCCACCGCGGTCGACGTTCTGCTCGGTGGCGCGCCACGACTGAATCTGTGGCGTGGAGCAACCGACAACGACGGTTTCAAGTTGATGCCCGGTCTGTCGTCGGCCATGGCCATCGGTGGCAAGGCGTTGTGGCGCTGGCTCGAGCAGGGAGTCGACCGCGACGACGCCGAGAGCCTCGTCGATCATCGGGTCACGTCGTACGTCGACGTGAACGGCGGCGTGGTGTACGACCACACCGTCGTGGTGCCGGAGAACCTGTCCGACCTACCTCGAATCGGCGTGGTCTTCGAGTTGCCGAGCGGATTCGACACCGTCCGCTATCACGGTCGTGGCCCTCTCGAGAACATGCCCGACCGCAACATCGGAGCGTTGTTGGGAATCTGGGAGAGCGACGTGGACGAGTTGCCCTACATCGTGCCCCAGGAGTTCGGACTGCGCACCGACTGTCGTTGGATGGAGATCGTGCGCTCCCGCGACGGTCGCCGACTGCGCATCGAGGCGCTGCGCCCGGCCGGACTGCACATGTCGGCGATACACCACTCCGATCACGACCTGTTCGCGGCGGCCGACGTCACCGAGTTGATCCGCCACGACGGATTGTTCGTGCACATCGACGTGGCGCACCGAGGTGTGGGAACCGCCAGTTGCGGACCCGACATGCACCCGCGCCACGTCATCCCGGCGGGCGAGCACCGCTTCGCCTACCGGTTGGTGCTGCTCGACTAGGACTCGGCGCGTCGCACCCGGAGACGACGATCGTCGGCGGTCAGACAGCGGCCGGTCTCCAGGTCGAACTTCCAACCGTGCAGCGTGCACACCAGCGTGGTGCCGTCGGATTCGCCGAACACACCCAGATCCGCGCGCCGGTGCGGGCAGTAGCGCTCCACCATGTGATCACCGATGCGGATCTCGTCGCTGGGTTCGGGAGGAGCGATCTTGCGAACGGCTTCGGCCTCGGTGCGCTGCATCCGCTCCACCGAGAGCGATTTGAAGAAGTTGTAGAGGTACTCGTTGTACGGACCCGAACGCCACGCACCGAAACGACACGACAGGAACAGTTTGTCGCTCCAGTCCACGGCGTTCTGGGCCACGACCGTCTCCACCAGTCGCCGGTCGATGTCGAACCGGAAGCCGAACGGCTCTCCGTCGTGCGCACGCACCTGTCGCCTCGGGAAGTCGACGAGAACCTCGGTGTCCCCGGCCTGCAACAGACAGGCGGAGCCGATGGCGTCACAGAGCGTCGGCGCCAAGGTCATCAACGGTTCCCACCACGCCTTCAAGCGACCGACCAGATTCGGGGCGGGCTTCTCCCACGAGTCCTTCAGTTCGGCGAGGTACGGCAGATAGTCGCTCTGGTAGCGCTCGAGGTACTCGCGCTTGTGCGTGAAGATCCCGCGGACCTCGTCCACGGGGATCGGGTGTCGTGGTTCGGATTCGGAGCCGCACTCGATGACGGTCCCCGGGATGTTCATGACCCCCGCCCGCCCGACGGCCGCGAGTCGGTCGAGGAACGACGTCTGGTCCGGAAAGATCGACAACTCGTCACCGTCGATGACGTTCAGGTGGAAGAGATCGGGATCCAGGAAGCACGGCGGTCCCGCCGACGGAACCACCGCGCGCGCGTCGAGAGCCTCCACGTAGCGAAGCGCGCGGGAGAACTGGCTCTCCACCTTGAGATCGACGAGTTGGCGCATCGTCTCGGGGGACTCCTCGTACACCATCGGATACCAGATGGCACCGGAGTACTGGATCCAGTGCTGGTCGATGGGACCGTGCGAACGCAGGGCGTGCAGGTCGCTGGGTCGACAGTCGTTCTGGTCGACGATGCGATGGACCCCATCGCTGACCACGAGAGCCGAGTCACCGGCGGGGCCGTCGGTGATGGACGTCTCCACGTGGATGGCGACGGTCAGTCCGTCGCCCAGGTCGGTCTCGACTCCGTTGGTGGTGTGCACGAACGTGTCGAATCCCAGGGAACGCAATCGACGCTCGAGTTCGTTGGTGGGAAAGTCGGGAAGAAGCACCGGCGTGTGGCGCGGGATGTTCTCGCTCAGCCACTTCTCGTCCAGATGATCCCCGTGCAGGTGCGAGATGTACAGATACGACGGATGCAGGATCTCGTCGCGCAACGGATGGGGGAGTCCGTCGTTGCGGGGGAACACGAACCAGGAACCGAAGAACGCCGGGTTGAACCACGGATCACAGAGGATCGTTCCCTGTCGCGTCTCGATGAAGATGCCGGCGTGACCGATGGAGGTGGCCCGCATCGTGGTTGTTCGCACGACGACAAACTACCGATTCACGTGCGAACGAAGAGGTGGACGATGGTCACGGAGTGGGCGGGTCGCTGTACCGGACGCCACCACGCGACACGTGCTCGGTCCACTTCGTTCCGTCCCAGTAACGGAACTCGTAGCGACCGGCCGGATCCTTGTACCAGTCGGCGGGGACCGAGGGGGTCTTCACGGCCGTCGTGGTGTTCGCGGGGGCGCTCGACGTGGCCGACGCCCAACCGTTCTGTTCGGACGCCGGAGTGGGAACGGGGGTGACGTGAGCGACCGGGGTCGGAGCGACGGTGGCGCTGGAGTTCTTCGCCCGCGAGAGGTAGGCCACGACCTCCGAACCGGTGGACACGATCGACACCACGGCCCAGCCGTCGGTGGCGAGAGCGTTCAACTTGTCGGTCAACTTCGCGTGTTCGCTGATGTACACCGATACCGATGAGTATTCCTGCATGCCGCGAGTGTAGAGCCGATTCAGGATTCGGTCTCGGCGGCGCCCTCGACGGCGACCAGTCCGCGGGCCTCGGCTTGGGTGGACGGCCCATCGAAGATCAGCGCGCCGTCGCGCAGGGCGATGGTGCGTTGGGTGGTGGTCACGAATCCGAGCTCGTGGGTGGCCACCAGCAGTGCCGCTCCGCCGGACGAGGCTTCGTCGAACAGTTCGAGCAACGCCTCCTTGCCCTCGGCGTCGAGTCCGACGAACGGTTCATCGACCAACATCAGATCGAACGGCCGGATGAACGCCATGGCGATGGCGGCCTTCTGCTTCAATCCGCGACTGAAGCGAGTGGGGAGATCGTCGGCCCGTTCGTAGATGCCCAGTTGGCCCAGCAGGTCGGCGGCGCGTTGCTCCCAATCCGATCGACCGTGCAGACGCGCGGTGTACTCGAGGTGTTCCCACACCGACAGATCCTCGTAGAAGGTGGGGGTGTCGGCGAGGTAACTGAGG
>WLEG01000156.1 GCA_009704425.1 Actinomycetota bacterium
ACCACCACGGTGGCCAAGCCCGTGGTGACGCTCAACCCGAGCATCCCCTCGGTCACCGTGCGACCCGCCACGACCACCACCACGGTGGCCAAGCCCGTGGTGACGCTCAACCCGAGCATCCCCTCGGTCACGATCCGACCCACGACGACCACGACGACCACGACGACGACGACGACGACGACCACGGTCGCGCCGAACAACGTGTTCTCGACCGCGGTTCCCCCGACCGAGACGACCAAGAAGTGCGTGGAGAATCTCGACACCACCGGGTCCGGCACCTTGTACATCCAGACCTCGGTCGCTCTGTCCGCTCTGTCCGCCAAGGTGGGCTCGAGCAACCGGGCGACGTCGAAGAAGGCTCTCATGCGGTGGGCCATCACCGTCGAGCGAGCCGACGTGGGCAAGGTTCTGAGCTTGTCGGGCACCCGAGCGGTCGGTGGCAGCGTCACCGGATCCGTCACCGTGCCCAAGGGCTGCGGCGACCAGTGATCGTTCGATTCGGTGGAGGCGATGCGGTCGCATCGCCTCCACCGAATCATGGTCAGTGAGCGGTGCGCTCCCCGACCGGCCGAATGTCGAACCTCGGTAGCAGCACCTGCACCAACGGCCCGATTCCCACGGCGAACACCACCGTTCCCACGCCGATGGAGCCGCCGAGAACCACTCCGGCCACCACGACCACGATCTCGATCACCGTTCGCGCCGCGCGCACGCTGACACCGCGCTCCGCCAGTCCCATCATCAGACCGTCACGAGGCCCCGGGCCCAGTCCCGCTCCGATGTACAACGCGGACCCGAACGCGATGATCAGCAACCCGATGGCGAGCATCGCCGAGCGGGCCCAGAGCGCCTCGGGTTCGACGATGAATCCTTTGGTCAGATTGACCACCAGACCGATCTCGAGCGCGTTCAGGACGGTGCCCAGACCCGGTCGCTGACGCAACGGAATCCACAACAGCAGCAACAGGACACCGGTCCCGATGATCACCGTCCCGATGGAAATGCCGGTCTTCTCCGACACACCCTTGTGGAACACGTCCCACGGCGGCAGACCCAAATGGGACTGCAGGAACAGTGTGATCCCGGTCCCGAAGCAGGCCAACCCGAACAGACATCGGGCCAGACGCTCGAGGAAACGCATCAGTAGCGGTAACGCTCGGGCTTGAACGGTCCCGACGGATTCACACCCAGATAGTCGGCCTGCTCGTCGGTGAGCTTGGTGAGCTTCACGCCGAGTGCCCCGAGGTGCAGAGCCGCGACCTTCTCGTCGAGGTGCTTGGGAAGGACGTACACACCGAGCGGATAGTTCTGCAGGTTGTTGAACAACTCGACCTGGGCGATCACCTGGTTCGAGAACGAACAACTCATGACGAAGCTGGGGTGCCCGGTGGCGCAACCCAGGTTCACCAGTCGACCCTCGGCCAGCACGATGATGGAGTGTCCGTCGGGGAACGACCACAGATCGGTGCCCGGCTTCAACTCGTCACGGGTCGCCCCGCTGCGGGCCAGACCCGCCATGTCGATCTCGGAGTCGAAGTGTCCGATGTTGCACACGATGGCGTTGTGCTTCATCAGCGCCATGTGGTCGACGGTGATGATGTGATCGTTTCCGGTGGCCGACACGAAGATGTCGACCTGACCCACGACGTCCTCGATGGTGGTCACTTCGTAACCCTCCATGGCCGCCTGGAGCGCGTTGATGGGGTCGACCTCGGACACGATCACGCGCGCACCCTGACCGCGCAGGGACTGGGCGCAACCCTTGCCCACGTCGCCGTAACCGCACACCATGGCCACCTTGCCGGCGATCATGATGTCGGTGGCGCGACAGATCGCGTCAACCAACGAGTGACGGCATCCGTACAGGTTGTCGAACTTCGACTTGGTCACCGAGTCGTTCACGTTGATGGCTGGGAAGAGCAACTCACCCTTCTCGTGCATCTTGTACAGACGCATCACCCCGGTGGTGGTCTCCTCGGTGACTCCCTTGATGCCGGCGGCCATCCGGGTCCACTTGGTGGGGTCCTGCTTCAGCCCGCGTTGCAACAAGCCGAGCACGATCGCCAACTCGGCGTTCGACGCGGTCGTGGGGTCGGGAACCTCGCCCGACTTCTCGTACTCCACGCCCTTGTGCAGCAACAGTGTGGCGTCGCCGCCGTCGTCGAGGATCATGTTGGGGCCGTCACCGTCGGGCCAGGTCATCATCTGCTCGGTGCACCACCAGTACTCCTCGAGCGTCTCACCCTTCCACGCGAACACCGGGACACCCGCCGGATTCTCGATCGTCCCGTTCGGACCCACGGCGACCGCGGCCGCGGCATGGTCCTGCGTGGAGAAGATGTTGCACGACGCCCAGCGCACCTCGGCGCCGAGTTCGACGAGGGTCTCGATGAGGACCGCGGTCTGGATGGTCATGTGCAGCGACCCCGAGATGCGCGCGCCCTTCAGGGGCTTGGTCGCGCCGTACTCCTTGCGCAGGGCCCGCAGACCGGGCATCTCGTGCTCGGCGAGGTGGATCTCCTTGCGGCCGAACGGCGCCATCGACAGATCGGCGACGCGGAAGTCCTTGCGCGCGGCCATCGAGGACGCGGTTGACGAGGTGGTGGACGACATGATTTCTCCTCGGGAGGTGAGTGGGGATGAACGGGAAGAGACGATGTCCCTTCCGGGCCGGGGCCTGCTGGCACCGATCTGTCAGCCCGATGGCGCCAGTGTAGACGGGGCGACCCGTCACCGAGGCGGATGGATCGTCAGGCGCGGCCGGTGGTGCGCACGCCCGTGGACGCGATCTTGGCCATGATTCGCTCGTGTTCGGCCTCGGAAACGACCTCGGACTCGTCCACCAGCATGACCGCGATGCCCTCCCGCACGTGGTAGCGACGCTTCAAGCGCGCGTTGTACAACGCGTCCTCGTCATCGAGAACGTGAAGCGGTCCCTTGTCGATCGGACAGGCGAGCACGGTGAGGAGTTCGGGGTCGAGAGGCATGGTGCTCCTGATGGTAACAAGGCGGAGTTCGGTCCGGTCAGGCCGAGGTGATGGCGGCCAGCAACTCGGCCACCTTGTCGTCACAGGCGTCCCGGTCGGGAGCCTCCAGATTCAGGCGAAGCAGGGGCTCCGTGTTCGACGGACGCAGATTGAACCACCAGTCGCCGCAATCGACCGTCAGACCGTCGAGGCGATCCTGCGGGAACGACGCGTAGATGCGGGACACCGCGTCGATGACCGAGGACGGATCGTCGACCTGGGTGTTGATCTCCCCGCTGGACGAGTAACGCTCGTACGGAACGCGCATGACGGACAACGGTTCGCCGGCCCGGCTCATCTCCTCCAGCATCAGCATGGTCGCGATCAGTCCGCTGTCGGCCCGATAGTTGTCGCGGAAGTAGTAGTGCGCCGAATGCTCGCCGCCGAACACCGCGCCGGTCTCGGCCATGACCTGCTTGATGAACGAGTGACCCACCTTGGTGCGAACGGGAACACCGCCGTTCTCGCGGACGACCTCCGGGACCGATCGGCTGCAGATGAGGTTGTGCAGGATCGTCGCACCGGGATTCTTGCGCAACATGCCCGCGGCCAGAACCGCCGTGGTCGTCGAACCGGACAAACCACGACCCAATTCATCCACCACGAACACGCGGTCGGCGTCGCCGTCGAAGGCCAGACCGACGTCGAAACCGCCCGCGGTGACACGGGCCTGAAGATCGCGCTGATTGACCGACTGCAACGGGTCGGCGGGATGGTTCGGGAACGTGCCGTCGAGTTCGGGGTACATCACCTCGATCTCGAGACGGGGAAGGCGTTCGAAAACCGCGGGCACCACGAGACCGCCCATGCCGTTGGCGGTGTCGGCCACCACGCGCATCGGACGCAACGTTGCGGGGTCGATGAAGGACACCACGTGGTCGGCGAAGGCCGACAACAGGTCGCGCTCGGTCGTTCGTCCCGGCTTGGCCGCCGGGGCGAACGTCTCACCGTCGAGAACCCGACGAGCGACGTCCTTGATCTCCGACAGACCCGTGTCGGCACCGATGGGGCGCGCCCCGGAGAGGCACAGCTTGGCGCCGTTGTATTGCGCGGGGTTGTGGGACGCGGTGAAGATCGCGCCCGGGGCGTCGAGACGACCCGCGGCGAAATACATCATGTCGGTGGACGCCAGACCGATGTCGATGACGTCGATGCCGTGCTCCATCAACCCACGGGCGAAGGCGTCGGCCAGTTCCGGGCCGGACGGACGCATGTCGCGACCGACGATGGCCACCGACGCGGAGGTGAACTTGGCGAAACCGACGCCGAGCGCGTACGCAATGTCGGCGTCGAACTGGTCGGGTACGGTGCCTCGAATGTCGTAGGCCTTGACGATCTGATCGAGTTGAGCGCTGGAGGCCATGACGGCGGTCACCCTATCGGTGACCCGGACCCTCGCTCGGTCAGGGGGCTTCGGCGGGGGCGGTGACCTGCCGGTTTTCCCGCCGATCGCGTCGGAAAATCACGATTGTCACCACGATCCCCGCCAACGTGAGCAGGTACGCGAAGTGGTCGACGAGGCTCGACTCGAACGACATCGACACCGAGTTGGAGGTGGGGATCACCACCATCATGTTGGGCGCCACACGGTAGGGCCCCTCGGCCCCCGACACGTTCCAGTTGGGGAAGTAACTCACCCGCACCAGGACCGGGACGCCCACCTTGTCCACGTCGAACGACACCGACTGCTGCCCGATGTCCACGTTCGACACCGTCACCTCGTCGAGGGCGACCGCGTCGATCGTCGCGGTGGGCACCACGACGTCGACCTTGCGCGAGTCCGCACCGGGTTCGCCCTCGCGTCGCGACATGTCGACGTCGACCGACACCCGCTGCCACTCGTCGGGGCCATCGGCGGCCGGCAACGCGTTCCACTCCGAGCGGTTCTGCATCCAGCTCGTGCCGAGTTCGAGCCAGCGTTCGCGTTGATCGCCCGATCGACCCTCGACCACCACCGGCTGGGTGCGCAACGGAGTGACGATGTCCGACCCGGCCACCTCGTATATCTTCCACGGACCCGACGTGGCGATGTTGGTGAGCCCGCCTCCGTTGCGCTCGAGTTCGTCGGCCTTGGTGATGGCTTCGGGCGTGACGGCCATGTAGTAGCGGATCCCGAGTTCCTGCATGTACGAGATCCCGGCCGTGGGATCGT
>WLEG01000157.1 GCA_009704425.1 Actinomycetota bacterium
CCGGGACGCAACATCAGGTGGTACGTGTTGCCCAGAACGATGCGGGCACCCAGGCGCTCGTAGTCCGCGGCGCTCAGGTACTTGATCGCACCACGTGTGCCCACGGGCATGAAACAGGGGAACTCGTACGACCCGTTGGCCGTGGTGGCCACACCGGTGCGAGCGGCGCCATCGGTGGCGGTGATGTCGAGGGTGACGGGGTGCATGGTCAGTGGTCGTGGGCGTGGCGGTCGAGGAGCATCGCGTCACCGAACGACAGGAAACGGTATCGCCGTTCGATGGCCTCTCGGTAGATGTCCCGCCACGCGGGGCCGACGAACGCCTCGATCATCATCAACAGCGTGGTGCGGGGCATGTGGAAGTTGGTCATCATGAGGTCGACCACTTTCCATTCGTATCCGCGGTGGATGAACAAATTGGTGCGTCCACTCTGGCGCCCGGTGGTGAAGGTGCTCTCGAGGGCCCGGACCGCGGTCGTGCCCACGGCGATCACCCGTTCGGCTCGGTTCACCGCGTCGATGGTTTCATCGGGCACCGAGTACAACTCGGTGTGGATCCGATGCTGCAAGGGGTCGTCCGTGCTGATGGGTCGGAACGTGTCGAGACCCACCACCAACTCGACCCGCGCCAAACGGGCGCCGCGTTGTTGGATCAGATCGAGAAGGCTCGGCGTGAAGTGCAGTCCGGCGGTGGGTGCGGCCGCCGAGGCGGGACGACGCGAATAGACGGTCTGATAGCGCTCGTTGGCGCCGGAATCGGACGTGATGTACGGCGGAAGAGGGAGGGATCCGATGCGGTCCAGCAACGCCATGGGTTGCCCGTCGTCGTGCAGACGGACGTCGAAGGTGTCGCCATCATTGCGACGACCGATGAAGGTCGCCACCTCGTCGCCATCCTCGTCGAGGAGAGTCTCGTTGGGGCGGAGCTTGGCCGCGGGCCGAACCAACGCGGACCAGACGCCACCGTCGGTCATCTCCAGGAGGAGCACCTCCACGGCACCCCCACTTCCCCGACGCAACCGAAGACGCGCCGGAATCACGCGGGTGTCGTTGACGACCAGCACGTCTCCGGGTCCGACCATCTCGTGCAGATCCCGCACGTGTCGGTGGTGGAGGCGATCTCCCCCATCGACCAGTAGGCGCGCCGAATCGCGGGGCTCCACGGGTTCCTGGGCGATGAGTTCGTCGGGAAGTTCGTAGTCGAAGTCGGAGATGTGCACGGTTCAGGCGAAGAGGTCGGGTTGGGCGGCCGGAGGGTTGAGCCCGATGTGGGTCCAGGCCGCCGGCATGGCGACACGACCCCGCGGTGTGCGCGCGATCATGCCTTGTTGGATGAGGAACGGTTCGTAGACGTCCTCGACGGTTTCGGGCTGTTCACCCACACCGATGGCCAAGGTGGTGAGTCCCACCGGGCCGCCGTTGAACTGCGAACACAACGCCGACAGAAGCGAACGGTCCACCTTGTCGAGGCCGCGTTTGTCGACACCGAAGACGGCCAGACCCTCGTCGGCGACGGGCCCGGTGATGCGACCACTTTCGCGGACCTCGGCGAAATCCCGCACGCGGCGCAGGAGTCGATTCGCGATACGCGGCGTGCCACGGCTGCGTCGCGCGATCTCGTGGCATCCCTCGTCGTCGATGTCGACCGACAGAATGGTGGCCGCGCGACGGACGATGGCGGTGAGTTCGTCGTCGTCGTAGTAGTCGAGTCGGGCGACCAGACCGAACCGATCGCGAAGCGGACCGGTGATCATGCCCGTGCGGGTGGTGGCACCGACCAGTGTGAAACGCGGGAGCGCCAAACGGATGCTGGACGCGGACGGACCCTTACCCACCACGATGTCCAGTTGGAAGTCCTCCATCGCCGGATACAGGATCTCCTCGACCGTGCGACCGAGACGGTGGATCTCGTCGATGAACAAGACGTCGGACGGCTCGAGTTTGGTGAGGATCGCCGCCAGATCACCGGCTCGCTCGAGGGCCGGCCCGGACGTGATGTGCAGACGGACCCCCATCTCGGCGGCGATGATTCCCGACAACGTCGTCTTGCCCAAACCGGGAGGGCCCGCGAACAAGAGGTGATCGACCGCCTCGCCACGCCGCCTGGCGGCCTCGAGGACGATGCCGAGTTTCTCCTTCAACTCGCGTTGACCGACGAACTCCTCGAGATGCTTGGGGCGTAGACCCGCTTCGTCGGACTCCTCGACGGGGTTCTCCAACCTCGGATCGAGGAACTCCTCACGCACGGCGAACTCCCAACACTCCGAGTGCTTCGCGCAACATGGTGGCGGCGTCCGAGGTGGGCAACGTTCGCAAGGCGTCACGCACCTCGCTGTCGCTGTATCCGAGACCCATGAGGGCCTCGCGGACGTCGGACACCACGGTGGAGCCGATGCCGCTCTCGTTGACCGAGGTCAGAACGGGCACCGAGAGCCGATTCTTCAACTCGATCAGGAGTCTCTCGGCCGTCTTCTTGCCGACACCGGGCACCAAGGTGAGCGCACCAACGTCCGATGAGGCCACGATGTCGACGAGCGCCGACGGTGAATGCGTCGACAGGATGGCCATGGCCAGGGCCGGTCCGACGCCGTGGGTGGCGATGAGGGTCTGGAAGGTCGACTTCTCGTCGCGGGTCTGGAAACCGAAGAGTGTCTGCAGATCCTCGCGGATGTGGTGATGAACGTAGAGAAAAGCCGGCGATGTCGGCTCCAGTTCGGCCAGGCATCGGGGTGAGACGTGCACGATGTACCCGACTCCCCCGACTTCGATGAGGGCCGTGCCGTCGGGCGACCGCTCGAGAACCGTTCCGCGAAGGGATCCGATCATCATCCGGCCTTTCGACGACTACGGGCTCGTCCGTGGACGTCGGGTGCACCGGCGGCGATCAACCGTTGATGGACGGGTCCGATCGCGAGGTGGCACAGGGCCAACGCCGCGGCATCGGCGGCGTCGGCGGGCTTGGGGGCGACGCTCAGTCCGAGACGCGCTTGCACCATCTTCTGCACCTGCTCCTTGCCGGCACCTCCCCAACCCGTGACGGCCTCTTTCACCTGGTTCGGCGTGTACTGAACGACCGTGCAGCCGGCCGCGTGGGCGAGCGCCAACGCCAAACCGCTCGCCTGGCCGACGCTCATGGCGGTGCGGACGTTCACCTGAAAAAAGACCTGCTCGACGGCCACGCTGGTGGGGCGGAACTCCTCGAGAACCTCGGAGAGGTCCTGGTGCAGGCGCGCCAATCGGGCCGGAAGGGCGTCCTGGGCAGGGGTGCGCAACACGCCGAGAGACACCACGTCGATGGACGGTCCGCGGGCGTCGAGAACCGCGTAACCGCAACGGGTCAACCCCGGGTCGATGCCCAACACCCGCTGGGCGCTCCCTACGAACATGCGTACGATCATACCGAGCCACACACGGTGTGTGGGAACGATGGCCCGATTGGTCAGGGCTTGCCGATGGCGGCGGTGATCTCCTGGACCGAACGGTAGGTGACGCCCGCCAGGGCGCGGTGCACGTAGGTGAGCCGGCCGTCGGCGCCCACCACGAACACGCTACGACGCGGGAAACCCAAGGGGCCAAGAGTCCCGTACGCGGCGGCGACACTCTTGTCGACGTCGGACAGGAGCGGGAATCGGAAACCGTGCTTGGACGCGAACGCCTCGTGACTGGCCACGTCCTGGGCGGAGATGCCGACGACGGCCGCATCGAGGTTCTCGAACTCCTCGAATTCGTTGTTGTACGAGTTCAGTTGCTTCGTGCACACCGGGGTGTCGTCGCCCGGGTAGAACGCGATCACCAGCGGCTTGCCGGCGAAGTCCGAGAGTGAGTAGCTGCGCCCACCCGTGCCGGGCAGGGTGAACGAGGGGGCGGGATCTCCGACTTTGATGCTCATGACGCGACCCTAATCCACGGTGTGGCGGTCATCCGACGGCTTCCATGATCTCGTCGCTGATGTCGAAGTTGGCGTAGACGTCTTGGACGTCGTCGTTGTCCTCCAAGGCCTCCATCACCTTCAGGATCTTGCGGGCCGTCTCGGCATCGGTCACGTCGATGGTGGTCGACGACACCATGGTCGACTCCGCCGAGACCACCGACAACCCGGCCGACTCCAAGGCGGCTCTCACGTCGTAGACCGCCGAGGGTTCGGTCAGGATCTTCCACGCGGAACCGTCGCGGCTGATGTCGTCGGCACCGGCATCGAGCGCGGCCATCATCACGTCGTCCTCGGTGGCGGCGCCGTCGACGTAGATGACGCCCCGACGGCTGAACTGCCAACCGACCGCACCGGGCTCGGCCATCGCACCACCGAGTTTGTTGAAGATGTTGCGGATGTCGGCTCCGGTCCGGTTGCGATTGTCGGTGAGGGTGTCGACCATCATGGCCACGCCACCGGGCGCGTATCCCTCGTAGGTGATCGACTCGTAGCTGTCGCCTTGCGCCTCACCACTGCCACGCTTGACGGCGCGGTCGATGGCGTCGTTCGTCATCTGGGCGGCCTTGGCCTTCTGCACGACGGTGCGAAGAGACGCGTTCGACGCCAGATCTCCCCCGCCTTCACGGGCGGCCACCTCGATCTGTCGCGCGATCTTGGCGAACAACTTGCCACGGGCCTTGTCGGCGGCGCCCTTCTTGTGTTTGATCGTTGCCCATTTGGAATGTCCGGACATGGTTCACCTCACCTGGTCTCGACTGGTCACACCGCTGCTCGACGCGTCGCGCACCATATCGGCGAAAAGCCGGTGGATGCGATCGTCGTTCGTCAGTTCCGGATGGAAGGACGCCGCCATCACCGTGCCCCGGCGAACGAGCACGGGATCACCCCCGTGACGGGCGAGCACGTCGACATCGGGTCCCACCTGCTCGATGCGCGGAGCACGAATGAACACCGCATGGAAGGGCGAATCGAATCCGTCGACGTCGATGTCGGTCTCGAAGGAATCCACCTGACGTCCGTAGCCGTTGCGGCGGACGACGATGTCGATGGAACCCAACGCGATCTGATCGGCGCGACCGTCGAGGATCCGATCGGAGAGAAGGATCATTCCGGCGCACGTTCCGAAAACCGGACGCCCCGCCGAGATGAATTCGCTCAAGGGCGCGAGCAGATCGAACGAACGCAAGAGGTTCGACATCGTCGTGCTCTCCCCGCCGGGAAGGATCAACCCG
>WLEG01000158.1 GCA_009704425.1 Actinomycetota bacterium
GCCCTCGAAGCTGGGCCCGAGAATCTCCAGATACGACTGGAACACGGGTTCGATCGAGATCGTGCGGATGTCGATGCCCAACGCTTCGGCGAGTTCCTGCGCATCGGTCCGCGAGCCGTCGGAGGAGTATCGCGAGGGCATCGAGACACCGTGCACGTGCTCGGCGCCCAACGCATCGACCGCCACCGCGGCCACCAACGACGAGTCGATGCCGCCAGAGAGACCGATCACCACGTCGCTGAACTTGTTCTTGCGCACGTAGTCGCGGGTTCCGAGAACGAGAGCCTCGTACAGCTCCTCGGAACGCTCCATGATCGGCGTGATGGTCGACGCCTTCGGCGCGTCCACGTCGAGGTCGACGATCGACAAATCGGAGGAGAACTGCGTGGCGCGCGCGAGCAGATTGCCCTTGGTGTCGAACACCATCGACGCACCGTCGAAAACCAGTTCGTCCTGGCCGCCGACCTGATTGACGTACACGATGGCGCACGCGTTGTCGCGGGCCCGTTGCGACAACATGCGCTCGCGCTCGGCCAACTTGCCCACGTGGAACGGAGACCCGTTGATGTTGATGTTCACGCGCGCACCCAAGGCCGCTTGAGCGGACACGGGTCCGTCCGGATGCCAGATGTCCTCGCAGATGGAGATACCGACCTTCACGCCGCCCACTTCGATCAAGCGGTGATCGCCACGACCGGGTTCGAAGGTGCGCTCCTCGTCGAACACGTCGTAGTTGGGAAGCAAACGCTTGTGGTACGTGCTCTTCACCACTCCGTTGGCGCACACCGCCGCGGCGTTGTGAATGCGCGGTCGACCCGAACCCGGATCGGCTCCGTGGCCGACGTCGACGAAACCGATCACGGCGATGCACCGCGAGGTGATGGCCGCCAGTTCCTGCACCACTGCGCGGTTGTCGCGCACGAATCCGGGCTTGAGAACCAGATCCTCGGGCGGATACCCGGTGATGCTCAACTCGGGGAACGCCACCAGATCGCAGCCGGCCTCGACGGCTCGCGCGTAGGCATCGGCAATGAGCGTGCGATTCCCCACGAGGTCCCCCACCGTGGGGTTCAACTGGGCCAAGCCGATGCGGAGATTCGCCACGTCATCGAGGCTAACGGCGACCCCGCGACGGCCGGAGAGCCGAAGCCATCCAGCCGATGGGGACGATGCACACGACACCCGATACCGTGGCCCACACCCGCCAGGCAGTGCAACCACCGAAACAGCGTCGTTTCACACAGCGTTCACAATTGGGCAACGGCGGGGAAACGCCCCCCTGCGACGCTGACCTCGCCCCAACAACAACCGGCTCTGCCGAATTCATACATGGAGGACCCCCGTGGCCTATCAAGCCGAATACATCTGGATCGACGGCACCGAGCCGACGCCCCTGCTGCGTTCCAAGACCAAGATCCTTGCCGACGACGTCACCACTCCCCCGGTGTGGGGCTTCGACGGCTCGTCGACCAACCAGGCGCCCGGCGACAAGTCGGACTGCGCGCTGCAGCCGGTCTTCACCTGCCCGGACCCGATCCGCGGTGGCGACAACATCCTCGTTCTGTGCGAGGTCATGCTGGCCCAGTCGAACAAGCCACACCCGACCAACACCCGCGCCGCGTGCGCCAAGGCCGCCAAGAAGTACGCCGCCGACGAGATGATCTTCGGAATCGAGCAGGAGTACACCATGATGCGCCTCGACGGAAGCCCGTTCGGCTTCCCGAAGGACGGCTTCCCCGAGCCGCAGGGTCCCTACTACTGCGGCGTCGGCGCCGGTCGCGTCGTCGGTCGTGACATCATCGAGGAGCACACGCAGGCGTGCCTCGACGCCGGTCTCCTCATCGAGGGCACCAACGCCGAAGTGATGCCCGGTCAGTGGGAGTTCCAGATCGGTGCGGCCGACGCGCTCACCGTGTCGGACCACCTCACCGTGGCCCGCTGGTTGCTGCACCGCATCGCCGAGGACTACGACGTGGTCATCTCGTTGGCCGCCAAGCCGCAGAAGGGCGACTGGAACGGCGCCGGTGCGCACACGAACTTCTCCACGAAGGCCATGCGCAACGACAAGGACATGAAGGCCATCACCGCCGCCTGCAACGCCATCGGCAAGAAGGTCATGGAGCACGTCACGAACTACGGCCACGACATCGAGAGCCGCCTCACCGGCAAGCACGAGACCGCACCGTGGAACAAGTTCAGCTACGGCGTGTCCAACCGTGGCGCGTCCATCCGTATCCCGTGGCAGGTCGAGAAGACCGGCCGTGGCTACGCCGAGGACCGTCGTCCGAACGCCAACATGGATCCGTACACCGTCACCCGCCTCCTCATCGAGACGGTCTGCGGCTGATCACGTCCCCGGTCCTCGGACCGGAACAGTTCACGGAGGGGGTCGGGGCAACCCGGCCCCCTCGCCGTTTCCCCGCCTCCCCGTGCCAATTCGGGCATCCATTGGCAGACTGAAGGAATGAACATGCTGCAACAACAGCGTGATTACGTGCTCCGCACCGTCGAGGAACGAGGTGTGCGGCTGATCCGTCTGTGGTTCACCGACGTCCTGGGGAACCTGAAGAGCTTCGCCATCAGCCCCGCCGAACTGGAGAACGCCCTCGAGGACGGCATGAGCTTCGATGGATCGTCCATCGACGGTTTCTCGCGCGTCCAAGAGAGCGACGTGCTGGCCATCCCCGACGCCAACACGTTCGTGATGTTGCCGTGGGCCGACAGCGACGCCCCCGAGGCCCGCGTGTTCTGCGACATCCACAACCTCGACGGTTCACCGTTCAGCGGAGATCCCCGTCAGGTGTTGCGACGAAACCTGAACAAGGCGCGCGCACTCGGACTGGACTTCCTCATCGCACCCGACATCGAGTTCTTCTACTTCGCGCCGCCCGAAGAGGGACGTCCGCCCCGACCGCTGGACGAGGCGTCGTTCTTCGACCTCACCACCACCGACGTCACCGGGAACCTGCGCAAGGAGACCATTCGCACGCTCGAGACCATGAGCATCCCGGTGGAGTACTCGTTCCACGAGGATGCGCCCTCGCAACACGAGATCGACCTGCGCCACACCGACGCGCTGAACATGGCCGACAGTGTGATGACGTTCCGCTTGGCCGTGAAGGAGGTGGCCGCCGCTCAGGGGGTGCACGCCACCTTCATGCCCAAGCCTCTCGAAGGTGTCCAAGGAAGCGGAATGCACCTGCACCTGTCGTTGTTCAACAACAACGGCACCGACGACGCCAGCAGCAACGCCTTCTATTCCGCCGACGACGCCTACAACCTGTCCGACACCGCCAAGAAGTTCATGGCCGGTTTGTTGTTCCACGCCAGCGAGATCACCGCGATCACCAACCAGACGGTGAACAGCTACAAGCGTTTGGTGCCCGGCTTCGAGGCCCCGGTTCACGTGTCGTGGGCGCGCAACAACCGCAGCGGGCTCATCCGCGTTCCCGTGCCCAAGCGCGCGAACCCGTCGGCCACGCGCATCGAGTACCGCTCGCCTGACCCGGCCTGCAACCCCTACCTGGCCTTCTCGGTCATCCTCGCGGCCGGTCTTCGCGGCATCGAGCAGGGATACGAACTCCCGGCCGAGGCCGACGCCAATCTGTTCGAGATGGGCGACGGCGCATTGCAGAAGCTCGGCATCGAGCAACTGCCCCAATCCCTGGCCGATGCCTTGCGCGTGATGGAGTCCTCGTCGCTGGTTCACGAGGCTCTGGGTGAGCACATCTTCGAATGGTTCCTGCGCAACAAGCGCTCCGAATGGCGTGGCTACAAGACACAGGTGACGCCGTTCGAACTGCAGAGATACCTGAAGAGCATCTGAGGACCGGCCGTGGACCTGATCGCCGTCTTCCCCGAGAACCCGTCGCCCGAGCTGGCTCGCACGCTCGATCTGGCCGGCTATCGGTGGAAGGCGTTCGCGTCGGCCGATGCGATCACCAAGAGTGAGCCGGCCGACGGTTGGTTGGGCGCCATCGTCACCGCGGATTCCGACATGGACGCCGCGTGGGCGGTGTGTCGGGCGTTGCGCAAGCGTGACGCGCTCATGGTGCCGTTGCTGTTGCTCGTCACCGGGGCTCAACTGGACGAACTCACGTTGCGCGACGAGTTGTTCGACGACTTCTGCCTGTTGCCGTTCCACCCGCGCGAGTTGGAGGCGCGCCTGAGGCACGTGTTCGCGCACGTGTCGGTGACCGCCAAGCCCGACACGGTGGACTACGGCGGCCTGGTGTTGAACCTCGAGACGTATCAGGCGTCCATCGACGGTCACCCGCTGGATCTGACGTACATGGAATACGAGTTGCTGAAGTTCCTCACGCAGAACCCCGGCAAGGTGTTCACGCGCGAGATCCTGCTGTCGCGGGTGTGGGGGTACGACTACTACGGCGGTGCGCGAACGGTCGACGTGCACATTCGTCGCCTGCGCGCCAAGCTGGGCGAGGAGCACGCGAACCTGATCCAGACCGTGCGCAGCGTGGGCTACCGCTTCGGCCAATCCCGCTGGGGGAACTAGAGGGTCACGTGGGTCAGTGACTCCACGGTGACGTGGGCCAGCCCCTCGGGCACCGGCACCACGTGCGGCACCGCGATCACCCGACATCCCGCGGCCACCGCCGAGCGAACTCCGGTGGGCGAATCCTCGATCGCCACGCAACGAGCGGGGTCCACGCCCAACTTCGCCGCCGCCAACAGGTACGGCTCCGGATGCGGCTTGCCCATGCTCACCTCGTCGCCCACCACCGACTCGGTGAAGCTTCCCGGCGGAAGGCACGTCACCACCTCGTCGGCGAAGCGGCGCCACGACATGGTCACCAGCGCCGTGGGGATGCCAGCATCCACCACCGCGGCCAACAACTCGCGGGCACCCGGTCGCCACGGAACGGCCTCGCGCAGTCGGACCACCACGCGATCCAGCAGCATCTCCACGATGTCGTGCGGGGCCACGTCGATGCCACCGTGGTGAGCGATGTACCGCGCCGCGTCCAACAGGTCGAAGCCCACCACGGATTTGGCGTGATCCATCGACCACGAACCACCGTGCATCTCCACCACCTCGAACTCACTGGCGATCCAATACGGCTCGGTGTCCACGATGGTGCCGTCCATATCGAACAGCACCGCGTCGGGACGACCCA
>WLEG01000159.1 GCA_009704425.1 Actinomycetota bacterium
CCAGGAAGTGCATCTTGCCCCAGTGCGGTCGACCGTCGTAGTCCGCCATGATCGCGGCCACGTCGCGGAAGTACGGCTCGAACGGCGTGCCCTTGTACATGTGCACGGCGATGTACGCCGAGGGGCGACCCGACGCGGTGCTCAGCGGCACGTCGTCGGGGGCGGAGAAGCGCACCTCCACGGGGAAGCTCACCATGTGTCCGCGTTCGTCCACCATTCGGCGCACCCGCTGCAATGCCTCACCACAGGCCTCGCGGGGGATGGCGTACTCCATCTCCACGAATCGCACCAGACGTTGGCTGGCGAAGATGCGGTAACTCTCGTCCACGATGGTGCTCTGACCGGTGGAGGGCAGAGCGGTGGCCAAGCGGGGGATCAGGTTGGGTCGGGCCCGACCCAATCGGCAGACCGCGCCGAAGGCGTAGTTCTCCATGAAGGTCTTGGCGTACCAATGCTTGAAGGGGCTCGGAATCGACACCGGCTCGTCGGTGCGGTTGTTGCGTTTGGTCAGCGCCCACTTGGTGTGGGGAATCCAGAAGAACTCGAAGTGGTCGTTGCCGTCCACGTGCTCGTCCAACTGCTCCACCAGATCGTCCAAGCGTTGCGCTCCCTCCACCGCGCGCAAGCGGAACGCGGGCACCACGCGCAGGGTCACTCGGCTCACGATGCCGAGCGCTCCCACTCCCACGCGGGCCGCATGGAACAACGACGGATGATGTTCGGGGCTCAGATCCAGAACGCTTCCGTCACCGGCCACCACGCGCATGGCCACCACCTGGGCGGCGATACCGGTGAGGGCGCGCCCGGTGCCGTGAGTGCTGGTGGCGATGGCGCCACTGATGGTCTGATACGCGATGTCGCCCAGGTTGGGCAACGCCAGTCCCAGACCGTTCAGCAACAGGTTCAGGTCGGCGATGGTGATGCCGGCCTCCACGGTCACGGTGGAGGCGGTGCGGTCGACGGCGATCAACCGACTCAGTCGACTCATGTCGATCATGGCCCCCGTGGTGACCGAGGTGGCGGTGAAACTGTGACCGCTTCCGAGCGCCTTCACCGTGGTGCGATCGTTGGCGGCGCGCGACACGATCGTCGACAGTTCATCTTCGTTCGCGGGACGGTGAACGGCCGACGGCCGAGCGGTCTGGTTGCCCGCCCAGTTGGTCCACACCCCGCGGCGAATGTTCGACATGTGCGTCAGTGGGCGCGGGGCCAGGTGCCCAAGGGGCGACCGTCGAGGGCGTGCGGAGTCACGCCGAGTTCCTGGATGAGGCTTTGGCTGTAGGCGACGCGACCGGTGAGGGTCTTGGGCTCGGCCGCGCACAGCTCGAGCGCCGCCTGGGCGATGATCTCTTCGGGCTCGAGGCGGTACTTCTCGACGAGGTCGTGCACGCCCGCTCCCGGCGTGGGCACGTTGTCCCACGGAGCCAAGGTGTTCACCGCGATGTTGTCATCGAACAGCTCGGCGGCCATGCCCAACGACAGTCGCTCCAGAGCGGCCTTGCACAGTCCGTACACCGACGAGTTGCCGGTCTTGTAGAAGTCCTCGAATGGCGGCCCCATGGGCTTCACGGCCGCGCGCGACGAGATGTTCAGGATCCACCCCGCACCCCGCGAACGCATGTCGGGGATCACCTGTTGGGCCAGATCGATGGTGCTCCACACCTGGGTCTCGATCATCAGTTTGAAGCGCTTCTCGGGGAACGAGTCGATGGGCAGGAAGAAGGTGACGGCGGCGTTGTTCACCAGGATGTCGATCGACCCCAGCGCCGAGCGCACCTCGTCCACCAGTCCCTTGCGGTCGTCGGCGTTCGACAGGTCGCCCTTGAACGCCGCGGCCTTGCCGCCGGCCTTCTCGATCATCTCCACGGTCTCGCGCAACGTGCCGGGATATCGCGGGTCCGGTTCCATGGTGCGCGCCGTGCAGGCCACGGTGGCGCCTTCGGCCGCCAGCCGACGAGCGATGGCGGTGCCGATTCCGCGACTGGCGCCGGTCACCAGCGCCACCTTGCCGTCCAATCGTTTTCCGTCGATTCGCTCTTGCATCATGTCTCCGAGTTCAGCCACTGGTCGTCGTCAATCTTGGCAGGTGAACGGGGTCGGTGGGGTACTGTCGATTCCCGTGACCAACGCGCCCGAACCGCCCGCCCGACGTTTCCTGCACATGTGCTACTGCTGCGACGACACCGACGAGGCCGTCGACTTCCTGGTGAACGTCCTCGACATGCGCGAGGTCATGCGCAACCCGTTGCACCCCTCGGACGGCTCGTTGCTGGGCATCGAGGGCGAGATCGTCAGCGGGGCGGCTTTCGTGTACGACAAGCGCGGTCCCCGCACCAGCCCTTCGGTGGAGGTGCAGGAGTGGGTGTCGCCCACGGTCATCGGCACGCCCATGCGCGACGCCACGCACGTGGGCATGCAGTCACTCGGCGTGGCGGTTCCCGACTTGGCCGACACCCTGAACCGCATGAACGCCGCCGGTTGCACCGTGGTGGCCGAGGGTCGCACGGATTGGACCGACCGTTGGGTGACCGTGGCCGATCCCACCGGCACGTTGTTCGACATGTTCGAGGACGCGTCCATTCCGGCGGGGGAGTCGCGCATGCGTCACCTGCGCATCACCATCACCGACCTCGAGACCTCGCTGCCGTGGTACCGCGGTATCGGCTTCGAGGAGGTGGCACGTCACGAATGGACGACGGGTGCGCACGTCGGTGTCGACCAGGCCGATGCGTCGGCGTCGATCGTCCGGATGCGTCTGCCCGACGAGCCGTGCGAGGTGGTGCTCACGCAATGGAACAACCCGCGTTCGCACGGCCGTCATCCCGAGCACGCGAATCAGGCCGGTCTGTTCCGCACCGCGGTGGGTGTCGACGACACCGTGCGTTCGTACGAGGAGTTCCTGGCCGCCGGTTGGACCTTCGAACGCGAACCGCGACAGGTCGAGTTGTCCGGCACGAAGGTGCCCGACATGTGGATCTGTTTCCTCAACGACCCCGACGGGGTTCCCTTCGAGTTCGTTCAGCGTCCGCGTTCCGCGTTCCGCCCCTGAGCCGACGTCACACGGTGCGCGGGAACAGCGATTCGGGCACCTGACCGTCGAGGGTCACCGCGCGCGACGCGAACAGCCAGCGACCCTCCACGCGTCGGTATTCGTCCACGTAGCGCCCCCAATGATCGAGACCCACGTCGGTGAGCACGGCGAAGTAGGCGCGCCCCGTGGCGTGCTCCTCGTCGATCAGGTCGATCTGGTGGGTGGCCACGAAATGGCGAACGTGCGTCAGGCCGGGCGTGGACTCGGTCGTGCCGGTGAAGACGGCCATGATCGCCTCGATGCCCCGATGGGGAACGCCCTGGATGGTCATCACGGCGTCGTCCACGAACAGCTCGCGCACCCGGGCGAAACGGCCGGTGTCCCCGTTGGCGTTGTAGCGGGTCGCCAAGTCGCGAATGGCCTCACGGGCCGTGACCTGCCAGATCTCCATGGTTTCTTCCTTCCCGCCGAGGCCGGCCGACCCGAGGGTGCGGGACCAAGGTCACGACTGTGGGGTGAAGTCTCCCACTCCGTCCCGTGGGATCATAGAATCTGACGAGGCGTCAGAAACTTTCGACGCCCGAGCGGAAAGGTGGCCACCATGTCGGCAGGAACGGGAACGATCACAGCGGAGCGCAAGGTGCCGGCGGACGTCACCTACGGGTTGAGCGATGCCGACCAGCACTACTACGAGGCGCACGACGCCGTCACCCGTCACCTTCCGCGCGAACACCGCCACGCGATCCACTGGATCGAGGTCGACGGTCGCAAGACCATGTTGGTGAACAACAAGTTGCTCACCCTCATCCCGAACCCCACCTACGACCCGGTGGGTCAGCCCGGTTCGCTCGAGTTGTACTTCCGCGCCCAGAACCACGACGGACTCGAGATGCGCGACATCATCAAGATGGGTCCCATTCCGCCGGCCGCTCGCGATCGTGACGCCCGTGTGCGCAAGCTCGACGAGCAGGGTGTCGATCTGGCGTGGGTGTTGCCCAGCCTCGGCCTCGGTCTCGAGGAGATGATGCGTGACAACCCCGACATGCTCTACGCCGCGTTCCACAGTTACAACCAGTGGCTCGACGAGGACTGGGGATACAACCGCGACGGCCGCATCCTCACCGGCCCGTTGATGTCGTTGGTCGATCCGGTCAAGGCGCTCGAGGAACTGAAGTTGGTCCTGAACAAGGGTGCGCGCTTCGTCACCTTCCGTCCGGCGCCGGTGCACGCGCCCGACGGCTTCCACTCGCTGGCCGACCCCATGTACGACGAGTTCTGGCACACCGTGGCCGACGCCGGGATCGTGGTCGCGTTCCACGGCGCCGACTCGGGCTACGGCGTTTACACGCAGATGTGGGGCGAGACGCCCAAGTACACCGGTCACAAGATGTCGGCCCTCAGCGAAGTGATGGGTGTTCACGTCGAGCGTCCGGTCTACGACCTCATCGCATCGTTGATCTGTCACGGCCTGTTCGACCGGGTTCCCAACCTGAAGGTGGCCACGGTCGAGCTGGGCGCCGGTTGGGTGGGCGACCTGTGTCGTCGTCTGAAGCGTTCCTACGGCAAGACGCCACAGCTGTACAAGCGCGATCCGCTGGACACGTTCCACGACCACGTGTGGGTGGCGCCGTTCTACGAGGACGACGTCTCGAACATCCGCGATCTCATCGGCGCCGAACGCATGTTGCTCGGTTCGGACTGGCCGCACCCCGAGGGACTGGCCAGCCCCTACGAATGGGCCGCGGACTTCGCGTCCATCACACCCGCCGAGCGTCGTCTGTGTCTGCGCGACAACATGCGCGAATTGTCGGGCTTCCCGCTCTGAGGTGATTCCTCAGCGCGCCGGATGGAACGTGGCGGCGCACGTGCTCACCACGCGGCCACCGTTGCCGTGGTCGACGAGGGACACGCGAACGCCGATCTTTCCGTCGGCACCCGCGTAGGCCTCGCCCTCGGTCCGGAACGGCCCGGTCTTGCCACGGTTCACGAACATCACGTACCAGTCGTCGATCTGTAGCTCGCACCCGGCCAGTCGCGTGGCCAACTCGTTGGCGCAGGCCTCCAGCACGATGTGCTGGGGTCCGATGTGCAGTGCCGC
>WLEG01000016.1 GCA_009704425.1 Actinomycetota bacterium
GGCCCAGCAGGACGTAGTCGAAGGTTGTCATGTCGTCGGGTAACGACGGGCTCTGCGGAACGTGCGCGATCAACGCCGCGCGCCGGCGGGCCGAACGCAGTTCCAGCGGCGTGCCGTCGACGAGAATCCGACCCTCGTGCTTCACGAGTCCGGCGACCGTGCGCAACAGCGATGACTTTCCCGCCCCGTTCGGGCCGATGAGGCACAACCATTCACCCGGGCGAACGGTGTCGGAGAACGCCGACACCGCCGTCGACTCTCCGTATCTCACCGAGATGTTCTCGAATGTCAGGGACGTCATCGCGCCTCACTTTGCCGTGATCGAAGTACGAGGATGAAGAAGGGGGCACCCAGAAAGGCGGTGACGACCCCGATCGGCGTCTCGGCCGGATCCGACAGCACCCGACCCGGGATGTCGGCCACGATCAGGAACGCCGCCCCGGCGAGGATCGAAAGCGGAAGCAGACGCCGGTAACTGGCGCCCGCGAGCAGTCGCACCAGATGCGGAACGACGATCCCGACGAATCCGATGAGCCCGCTGACGCTGACGACCGCCGAGGTGCCGAGCGTCGCCGCGATAACCACCGTGAGGCGGATTCGATCGACGCGCGCGCCCAACGACTGCGCCTCGTCCTCGCCCACTCGAAGCACGTCGAGCAACCGACGATGCGCCAAGAGCACGGCGCCACTCACGACGACATACGGAAGCACGAGACGAACGTCTCCCCACGTCGCCGACGACAGACGGCCGAGGATCCAGCTGTACACCTGCCGCACGACGTCGGTGTTCTTCTGCAACATGAACGTCTGCACGGCCGTGGTCAACGAGGTGACGGCCACGCCGGCCAGCACCAACGTGGTGGGATTCCGCGACGCACCGAAACCGGCTCCAACCGTGTACGTGAGCAACACCGCCACCAGGCCGCCGATGAAGGCCGCCAGCGGCAACGGGTCCACGGGCCACGACTGGCTGGTGGACCGACCCACGACGAAGATCAGGGTCGCACCCAATCCCGCTCCCGCGGCCACGCCGAGCAGGTACGGATCGACGAGCGGATTGCGGAACACGCCTTGGAACGACGCTCCGGCGAGCGAGAGCATCGCACCGACGATGCCGGCCAACACCACGCGAGGCATGCGGATCTCCCACAGCACGGTGCTCTGGAGTTCCGTCGCTCCCGAGTCGATGCGAACGAACGGAAGGTGATCGAGCAGTTCGGCCGGCACCCGCCACCAGGCGGGGCCGGCCGGACCGATCATGGCCCCGAACAGGAACGCGACAGCCAGGGCGACGCACGCCGCCGGCACCCACCACGACCTCGTGGTCTCACGCTCCCGTCGAAGAATCAATCGGAGCCCGTTGTCGTCAACGCGTCGGCGATCGCCGCGACGAAGTCCACCAGGCGGGGCCCCCAACGCGACGCGACGTCATCGTCCAATTCGAAAACACGACCGTTGACGACGGCGCTGAGCACGTCCCAGCCGGGACGAGCGGCGACGCTTTCCGCGGAGGCGCCGCAGCACTTCGTGTCCGCCAGGAAGACGAGCGTGGGGTCCTGACTCACGATGAACTCGGCCGACAGTTGCGGATAGTCAGTGTCGCCCTCGGTCGCGTCGGCGATGTTGCGCAAGCCGAAACGCTCGAAGATGGAACCGACGAACGTGTTGCTGGTGACCGAGTACAGCGTGTCGTCCAACTCGAGGAAGTACGAGGTTCCCTCGGGGATCTGAACGGCTCCGGCGATGATCTCGTCGATGTCGGCTTTCATCGAATCGGCGAGTTCGGTCGCCGCCTCCGACCGCCCCACCACGGCGCCGAGATCGGCGATCTGCGCGTACGCCTCGTCGAGAGTGGCGGGTGCCGGACTCACCCACGAGTCCACGCCGATGGCCGCCAACTGGTCGGCGAGTCCGGTGAAGTCGTCGCCGATTACGACGAGGTCCGGATCGAACTCGGCGATGGCCTCCACGTTGGGCTCGTAGGCCGACAAGTCGGTGATGGCCGCGTCCGCCGGGAAGTTCGACATCGAGTCCACCGCGACCACCTGTTCGCCGGCACCGATGGCGTACAGGATCTCGGTGTGCGTCGGGGACAACGACACGATGCGCTGTGCCTCCTGCTCGACGGCCGACGTGTCGGCGCCGGCCGATTCCGACGAGTTGTCGTCTCCTCCGCAGGCGGCCAGAAGGGCCGCTCCGGACAGTACGAGTCCGATCACGGATCGACGACGGGTGCGTCCGAAGGGACGCGTGGACAGTGTTTGCTTCATGGAAGCTTCCTCCATTGCTTTGAGGAAGCAAGAGGAGTGTGAGGAACGGGTTCTCCGCACCTGCACGATCCGCCCTTGCCTCGAGGGTTGGTCATCGCGCGCGAATCAGGCGACCGGACTCGCTGGCTCGACGTTCTCGTCGGCTCAGACAACCGTTGCGGGACAGTGCCGGGATCTCACCGGACTTCGCTGAATTTCACGCACCGGCTATCGCCGGCGACGCCAACGTAGCACAGGTGCAGTGGTGCGCGTCACACCTTCCCGCCGCACCACCGTGGGCGTCAGGAGTTCGCGGCCACCAACGCGGCGATGCGGTTGATGCCCTCTTCCAGGTCGGTGTCGCCCAGAGCGAACGAGAATCGGGCGTATCCGGCCGACCCGAAGGCCTCGCCGGGAACGAAGGCCACTTTGGCCTCGGAGAGCACGATGTCGGCCAGTTCCATCGACGTGTTCGCCTGGCGACCGTTGTACGAGCGTCCGAGCAAACCGGTGACGTTCGGGTAGCAGTAGAACGCTCCCTGCGGTTCGAGACACGTGACACCGGGGATGGCGCTCAACATCCGGTGCATCGTGCGACCACGACGTTCGAAGGCCTCGCGCATCATGGCGACGGCACTGAGATCGCCGGCGACCGCGGCGAGGGCGGCGGCCTGTGCGACGTTGCCCACGTTCGACGTGGCGTGGCTCTGGAAGTTGATCGACGCCTTCATCACGTCGGAGGGTCCGATCATCCAACCCACGCGCCAACCGGTCATGGCATAGGTCTTGGCGACACCGTTCACGATGATGCACTGATCGGCGATGTCGGGAACCAGCGTGGGCATGCTCGCGAACGTGTGCGGACCGTACGTGAGATGCTCGTAGATCTCGTCGGTCACCACCCAGACGCCACGCGAGACCGCCCACTCTCCGATGGCCTTCACTTCCTCGGGCGGGTACACCGAGCCCGACGGATTGTCGGGCGATACGAATAAGAGCACCTTCGTGCGCGGTGTGAGCGCCTTTTCCAACTGTTCGATGGTGACGCGGAATCCGGTCTCCTCGTTGGTGTCGACGATGACGGGCACTCCCCCGGCCAGCACGATGGCCTCCGGGTAGGTGGTCCAGTAAGGGGCCGGAACGATGACCTCGTCGCCCGGATCGCACAAAGCGGCGAACGCGGTGAACACGGCGTGCTTTCCGCCGTTGGTGACGAGCACCTGATTCGCGGTGGTCTGGAAACCACTGTCGCGCAACGTCTTGGCGGCGATCGCCTCGCGCAACTCGGGGAGACCGGCCGCGGGCGTGTAGCGGTGCATCTTGGGGTCACGGCACGCCTTCACCGCGGCCTCGACGATGTGCTCGGGCGTGGGGAAGTCGGGTTCGCCGGCACCGAAGCCGATGACGTTCTCACCGGCGGCCTTGAGGGCCTTGGCCTTGGCGTCGACCGCCAAGGTGGCCGATTCCGCGATGGCGGCCAGACGAGAAGATGTGCGATTCCGTTGGGGAGACGAACTCATGGGTGCCATGCTTACACAGTGAGCACGACAGACCCCCGATCGATTCGCATTTCCTCCGACCTTTTGCCCGCCGACGGCCGATTCGGATGCGGTCCGTCCAAGGTTCGCCCCGAGCAGATGGCCGCGCTGGCGGATGCCGGAGCCACGTTGATGGGCACCTCCCACCGACAGGCGCCGGTGAAGAACCTCGTCGGTTCCTTGCGCGCCGGACTCACCGATCTGTTCTCGCTTCCCGACGGATGGGAGATCGTTCTGGGCAACGGCGGGTCGACGGTTTTCTGGGACGTGGCCACGTTCGGGCTGATCGAGAGCCGTAGCCAACACCTGGTGTTCGGCGAGTTCTCCTCGAAGTTCGCCGAGGCCGCGGGCGCGGCTCCGCACCTCGGTCAGCCGACCGTGATCAAGTGCGATCCGGGCGCCCACCCCGCCGCGGTGGCCGAGGCCGGGATCGACAGCTACGCGTTCACGCACAACGAGACCTCCACCGGCGTGATGATGCCGCTCGTGCGCCCCACGGGTGTCGACGGCGACGCACTCGTGATCGTCGATGCCACCTCGGCCTCGGGCGGACTGTTGTGGAACCCCGCGGACGTCGACGTGTACTACTTCGCACCGCAGAAGTGCTTCGCCTCCGACGGCGGACTGTGGGTGGCGGCGTGCTCCCCGAAAGCGATCGAACGCATCAATCGAATCGCCGCGTCGAAGCGTTGGACACCCGCGTCTCTCGATCTGAAGATCGCTCTCGACAACAGCGTCGCGAACCAGACCTACAACACGCCCGCGTTGGCGACTCTGGTGATGTTCGAGGCCCAGGTGCGTTGGATGAACGAGATCGGCGGACTCGTCGCGTGCAACGGCCGCTCGAAGAAGTCCTCCGACATCTTGTACACGTGGGCGGAATCGCGACCGTGGGCGAACCCGTTCGTGGCCGATCCCGCGATGCGGTCCCACGTGGTGGGCACGATCGACCTCACCGCCCCCGCCGACGGAGGAGTGGACGCCAACGACGTGTGCGCGGCGTTGCGGGCCAACGGCGTGGTCGACACCGACAGCTATCGAAAGTTGGGCCGCAACCAGCTGCGCGTGGGCATGTTCCCGGCGGTCGACCCCGACGACGTGTCCGCGTTGACGGCGTGCATCGACGTTGTGGTCGACGCTCTGCGCGGGTGAGAATCTGACCCATGGAAGTTGCCGACGTCCTGGAATGGCACGGTGTGTCCGCGCCGCTTCGGCGACCGGTGATGGTGCTGGCCCTCACGGGTTGGTTCGACGCCGCGGGTGTCGCCACGTCGGCCCTCGGTCATCTGACGGAATCGAACGAAACGGAGTTGGTGGCCACCATCGACGCCGACCCGTTCTACGACTTCACCCAGGTTCGGCCGGAGGCACGGTTCGACGACGACGGTGAACGCGAGATCGTGTGGCCGAACAACGACGTGGTCGCGATCCGTTATCCGAACGCTCTTCGCGACGTGGTGATCCTGAACGGCGTCGAGCCCCACACGGCGTGGCGCACGTACGTCCGCAGTGTGATCGCGTGCTACCTGCGGCTGGGATGCGAGGCGATGGTGACCGTGGGTGCGGCGCCGGACGCGGTTCCGCACACGCGGGCGCCGCTGGTGGTGGGTAGTTCCGTGGATCCCGAACTGGCGCGGAGTCTCGGGCTGTCGAAGCCGTCGTATCAGGGCATGACGGGCGTGGTCGGTGTCCTGCAGACCGAATGCGAGAAGGAGAAGTTGCCGGCGGTCTCGTTGCGCGTCGGTGTGCCGTATTACCTGGACTACTCCCAGCATCCGCAGTCGTCCGCGGCGTTGCTGCAACACCTCGGACACGTGCTCGGGGTGCCGACGGGCGTCGGGGATCTGGGTGAGGAAATCGAGCGGTGGCGGGGTCTGCACGACGAGGCGATGCGGAGCGATCCCGATCTGGCGTTGCGTGTGCACGCGCTCGAGCGCCAGTACGACCAGATGACGGAGGCGGCGATTCCGTCGGCCGACGATCTGGCGGACCAGTTCCAGAAGTTCCTCGACGACCAACCCTGAACAAACCAAAATGCGACAATTTGTCGCTTTGTGTACATGGCTCGTGTACACAAAGCGACAAATTGTCGCAAAGTGGTTGGGTTAGAGGGCGGCGGCGAATCCGGCGTCGAGGTCGGCCAGGATGTCCTTGATCGACTCCAGGCCCACGCTCAACCGGATCATCCCCGGGTTCACACCCGACGCCACCTGCTCCTCGGCCGTCAGCTGGCTGTGCGTCGTCGACGACGGCTGGATCACCAAGCTGCGCACGTCGCCGATGTTGGCCACGTGGCTGTGCAGCGACAGTCCCGCCACGAACTTCTCCCCCGCCTCGCGGCCGCCCTTGATGTTGAACGCCAACACCGAGCCGAAGCCGCGTCCGCCGAAGTACTTCTTCGCCCGCTCGTGCCACGGGCTGCTGGGCAGTCCGGCGTAGTTCACGCTCTCCACCTGCGGGTGCTTGGCCAGGTACTCGCCCACTGCCTGGGCGTTGCTCCAGTGGCGCTCCATGCGCAGCGACAGCGTCTCCAGTCCCTGCAACAACATGAACGCGTTGAACGGCGACACGGCCATTCCGAGGTCGCGCAACAACTGCACGCGGGCCTTCAGGATGTACGACCCCGCACCCAGCGCCGGCCAGTAGGCGAGACCGTGGTACGACGGATCGGGCTCGGTGAAGTTCGGGAAACGGCCCGACGCCGAGAAGTCGAACTTGCCGCCGTCGGTGATCGAGCCCGCCACCGACGTTCCGTGTCCACCCACGAACTTCGTGAGCGAGTGCACCACGATGTCGGCGCCCCACTCGAGCGGGCGAATGCCGTACGGGCTGGGCACGGTGTTGTCGACGATCAACGGCACCCCGGCCTCGTGAGCCACCTTCGACACGCCTTCGATGTCGAACACGTCGTTGCGGGGGTTCGCCAGAACCTCTCCGTAGAACGCCTTCGTGTTCGGGCGCACCGCGGACTTCCACTGCTGCAGATCGTGCGGATCGTCGACGAACGTCACCGAGATACCCATCTTCGGCAGCGTGTAGTGCAACAGGTTGTAGGTACCGCCGTACAACGACGGTGAGGCCACGATGTGGTCACCGGACTCCGCCAACGTGAGGATCGCCAACGTCTCGGCGGCCTGACCCGACGACACCACCAGGGTTCCGGGCAGTCCGATGGCCGTGGTGACGCCACCCTCGAGGGCGTTCACCCGCGACTCCACCGCCAACTGCGTGGGGTTCATGATGCGGGTGTAGATGTTGCCCACCTCGGCCAACGCAAAGAGATTCGCGGCGTGTTGCGCGTCGCGGAACTCGTACGACGTGGTCTGGTAGATCGGCACCGCACGGGCACCCGTGGTCGGATCGGGCTCCCCTCCGACATGAATCTGCTTGGTCTCGAAACCCCACTGTGCTGACATGGACGTGCCCTCCTGTTTGGAACAGGAGGGCACGCTACCCAGTAATTCCCGACTCAACAAGTCGGATTTCGAATTGTCCGTTTTTGGGTCAGCCTCCGCTGACGTCGGCCACCTTCTGCTTGCCGGCGCCCAGGAACGGCATCATCGCGCGCAGTTCCTTGCCCACCGACTCGATCTGGTGCGCGGCACCCGCGGCCTGCAGTTCCTTCATCTTGGCCCGGCCGGACTCGCTCTCGGCGATCCACTCCTTGGCGAAACGCCCGGTCTGGATCTCCTTGAGGATCTTCTTCATCTCGGCCTTGGTGCGCGGAGTCACCACGCGCGGACCGCGGGTGAGGTCGCCGTACTCGGCGGTGTCGCTGATGCTGTAACGCATACCCGCGATGCCCTCTTCGTACATGAGGTCGACGATGAGCTTCACCTCGTGGAGGCACTCGAAGTACGCCATCTCGGGCTGGTAGCCCGCCTCGACCAGCGTCTCGAACCCGGCCTGCACCAGCGAGGTGACGCCACCGCACAACACGGCCTGCTCACCGAACAGGTCGGTCTCGGTCTCCTCGGCGAAGGTGGTCTCGATGACACCCGCACGCGCGCCACCGATGGCCGACGCGTAGCTGAGCGCCAGTTCCTTGGCGCCACCCGTGGCGTCCTGGTGCACGGCGATGAGCGCCGGCACGCCGCCACCCTCGGTGTAGGTACGACGCACCAGGTGACCCGGGCCCTTGGGCGCGATCATGATGACGTCGACGGTCTTGGGCGGACGAATGCGCTTGAAGCGGATGTTGAAGCCGTGCGCGAAGGCCAACGCCTTGCCCTTCTTCATGTGCGGCTTGATGAACTCCTCGTACGTCGCCTTCTGCTCGGTGTCGGGCATGGTGAGCATGATCACATTGGCCCACTTGGCGGCCTCGGCGATGCCCATCACGGTGAGGCCGGCGGCCTGCGCCTTGGCGGCCGACTTGCTGCCCTCGCGCAGACCCACGACCACCTGCACACCGGACTCCTTCAGGTTCAGCGCGTGCGCGTGCCCCTGCGAGCCGTAGCCGATGATCGCGACCTTGCGACCCTTGATGATGGAGACGTCGCAGTCACCGTCGTAGTACATCTTTGCTGCCATTGGTCAACTTGCCTTTCCGTGTTTGACGGCCTTGAGGCGCGCCTCTTTGTCGAGCTTCGGAAGAGCCACTCGGCCCGTCCGCTGGAGTTCCACGATGCCGTAGCCGCGAAGAAGTTCCTCGAAGTCGTCAAGTTTGTCGGGACTTCCGTCCAAAGACACCGTGACGGCTTCGACTCCGACGGCCAGGATCTTGCCCTCGAAGATGTTGGTGAGCTCCACGACCTGTCCGCGATCCTCGGCCGCCACCCGAACCGTGGCCATGAGCAGTTCGCGCTCCACCGACCGACGGGGGTCCAGTTCGCTGATCTTGACCACGTCGACCAACTTGAACAGTTGCTTCACGATCTGCTCGAGCGGGGACGATTCCACGTCGACGACGATGGTGATGCGACTGAGCATGGGGTCCTCGGTGGGGGCCACCGCCAGGCTGAAGATGTTGTAGCCACGTCGCGCGAACAAGCTGGACACCCGGGCCAACACGCCGGGTCTGTTCTGCACCAGCACCGACAGGATGTGGTGCGCGGGCTGATTCAGTGCATGGGCGTTGGTGCTCATCGCAGGAACTCCCGTCGGCCGTTCTGGTCGGGGTGCAACAGAACGTCGTCGTTGCTGAAGCCGGCCGGAACCATGGGGAACACCTTCTCGCCGGCGTCCACGCGGAACTCGACCACCACCGAGCGGTCGTCGATGCTGTTGGCCTTCTCGATGGCCGGCTGCACCTCTTCGGGGCTCTCGACGCGGATGCCGATGCAGCCCATGGACTCGGCCCACTTCACGAAGTCGGGCAACTCGGGCGACAGGTACACCTCGCTGTAGCGCTCCTCGTAGAACATCTCCTGCCACTGGCGCACCATGCCGAGGTAGGAGTTGTTGAGAATGGCCACCTTGATCGGGATGCGCTCGACGCTGGCGGTCACCAACTCCTGCGCGGTCATCTGGAAGCACCCGTCGCCGTCGACGGCCCACACGGTGCGATCGGGTCGGCCGACCTTGGCACCGATGGCCGCGGGAACCGAGAAACCCATCGTTCCCAGACCACCCGAGTTCACCCAGGTGTAGGGCTCGTTGAACTTCCAGTACTGCGACGACCACATCTGGTGTTGACCCACGCCCGAGCACAGGATGGTCCCCTCGGGAGCGCCGTCACGCAACTGCTCGAGGCAGTACTGCGGCTTCAACGCCTCGCCGGGCTCGTTCGCCGGGTAGTACAGCGGGAACTGCTCGCGCCATCCGCTCACGCGGCTCTTCCACTGCGAGATGTCCTGCTGCTTCTCGCCGCCGTTCAGCAGGTCCTTGATGGCCTTGATGATCTCCTCGATGACGAGACGGCAGTCGCCGACGATCGGCACGTCGGGACGACGCACCTTGCCCTGCTCGGCCGGGTCGATGTCGACGTGGATGATCTTGGCGTCGGGCGCGAAGGTGGCGACCTTGCCGGTGATGCGGTCGTCGAAACGGGCGCCGAGCGTGATGAGCAGATCGCTCTTCTGCATCGCCGTGATGGCGGTGGCGTTTCCGTGCATGCCGGGCATGCCCAGGCACAACGGATGGTCGTCGGGGAACGCGCCACGGGCCATGAGCGTGGTGACGACCGGCGTGTCGATCAGTTCGGCCAGTTCGCGCAGAGCATCGGCGGCACGGGCCTTCAGGATTCCGCCGCCGGCGTAGAGGACGGGCTGCTTCGCGTCGAGGATCATGCGCGCGGCTTCCTTGATCATCCGCGGGTGACCCTTGGTGACGGGCTTGTAACCCGGCAGGCTGTCGAGCACCTCCTCGTCGGATGGCCAGTGCCAGTTCATGGAGTTCTGCAGCACGTCCTTGGGGACGTCGAGCAGAACCGGTCCGGGACGACCGGTGGTGGCGATGTGGAACGCCTGGCGCACCATCAACGGAACGTCGTCGGCCGACATGATGAGCTCGTTGTGCTTGGTGACACTGCGCGTGATGCCGACGGTGTCGCACTCCTGGAACGCGTCGGTGCCGATGGCGCTGGTGGGCACCTGGCCGGTGATGCAGATCATGGGGATGGAGTCCATGTACGCGTCGCACAACGGGGTGACCATGTTGGTGGCCGCCGGACCGGAGGTGACCATGGCGACGCCGGGACGACCGGTGACATGCGCGTAGCCCTCGGCCATGTGGCCGGCGCCTTGTTCGTGACGCACGAGGATGTGACGGATCGGACTGTCGAGCAACGGGTCGTAGGCGGGCAGGATGCATCCGCCCGGCAACCCGAAGATGGTGTCGACGTTCTCCAGTTCCAGCGCCCTGATCAGGGCCTGTGCACCGGTGATCTTCTGTGTCATGTCGGTTCCTGTGTCGTGTGTGCCGACCTTGCGGTCGGACGTGGATCTGGCTGGCTCATCCGACGTTGTCGAACCCCGAAAACGAAACAGCCCCCCGGGTGGGAGGCCGTGCGACGCGTTCGAGGGTACGAACGCGTCAGAGGATAACTACGAGCGTGAACGACATGACCGAGGTCTCGGAGATGCGGTTCGCGTTCATCAGGAACATTGTGCCAGCGTCCCGGGGGGCTTCACAACCCACCCGCGCCCCCGACTTCGGCCGGGACCAGCCCGATTCCGACGGGTTTGCGCCCGACGACGGAGCGGCTCAGAGGGGGAACGCGCCCTGCAGGCGCGCCGCCGTGAGGGTGTTCTCGAGCAGGCAGGCGATGGTCATCGGACCGGTTCCCCCGGGCATGGGCGTGATGTGCCCGGCCACGGCCTGCACCGCGTCGAAGTCCACGTCGCCGACGATGCCTGCCTCGGTGCGCGAGATGCCCACGTCGATGACCGTGGCCCCCGGCTTCACGTGCGCCGCGGTGATCAGGCCCGCCTGACCGACCGCACCCACGACGATGTCGGCCTCACGACACACATCGACCAGGTCGACGGTCCGACTGTGGGCGATGGTCACGGTGGCGTCCACGCCCTTGCGTGCCAGCAGCAACGTCAGGGGCAGACCCACCAACATGGAGCGACCCACCACCACGGCCCGACGGCCCGAGGTGGGAACGCCGTACCGCTCGAGCAGGCGCATCACGCCCAACGGGGTGCAACCCACCAGGCCGGGCAATCCACGCACGAGTCGTCCCATCGATTCCGAGGTGAGCCCGTCCACGTCCTTGTCGGCCGGAATCAGGCGCAGCACCGCCTCCTCGTCGTATCCCGGTGGCAGGGGGCTTTGCACGAGGATGCCGTGCACCTCGGGGTCGGCGGCCAGCGCGGACACCACGTCCTCGACCCTCGCCTGCCCGGCGTCAGCCGGCAACACCTCGTTGCGGCTCACCATGCCGGCCTTGGCGGCCTGCAGATGTTTGTTGCGCACGTATCGCTGGCTCGGAGCGTCGTCCCCCACCAGAACGGTGGCCAGACAGACGGCGGGCGACCCGGCGGCGCGGATGTTGCTCGCCAACTCGCTCACCATCTCGTCACGGCGGCGGTTCCCGTCCATCACGATGGCCCCACCCGCGGTGCGTGCGAACCCCTCGGGGGCGCTCGAGATGGGGTCGGACATCACGGTATTGATGCTACGGCGACCTCCGTGCGCCTAGCCTGATCACATGACCACACCCCCGTCACCCACTGTCGCGCCGGCCACGGGCCGCCTCGGAGTGCTCACCGTCGGCCTCGGCGCCGTCGCCTCCACCCTGATCGCCGGCGTCGAACTCTCCAAGCGGGGTCTCGGCTCCCCCATCGGATCGCTCACCCAGATGGGCACCATCCGCCTCGGCAAGCGCACCGAGGACCGCTCGCCGCTCATCAAGGACTTCGTGCCGTTGGCCACCCTCGACGACATCGTCTGGGGCGCCTGGGACGTCTTCCCCGACGACGCCTACGTGTCGGCCAGTCGCGCCGGCGTGCTCGAGAGCGGCAAGCACATCGAATCCATCAGCGACGCCCTGCGCGAGGTGCGCCCCATGCAGGCCGCCTTCGAGCGCAAGTACGCCCGCAACCTCGACGGTGAGCACGTGAAGCCCACCACCGGCAAGCGCTCCATGCTGAACGCCATCCGCGAGGACATCAACCGCTTCAAGGAAGAGAAGCAGTGCGATCGCCTCGTCATGATCTGGTGCGCGAGCACCGAGATCTTCATCGAGCCGGGTCGGGCCCACATGGATCTGGAGTCGTTCGAGAAGGCCATCGACGCCAACGACGAGACCATCTCGCCCGCGCAGCTCTACGCCTACGCCGCGCTGTTGGAGGGTGTCCCCTTCGCCAACGGTGCGCCGAACCTGGCCGTCGATGCGCCGGTTCTGCGCCAGTTGGCCACCGATCGCAACGTGGCCATCAGTGGCAAGGACTTCAAGACCGGTCAGACCCTCATGAAGACCGTGTTGGCGCCCATGTTGAAGGCCCGCATGCTCGGACTGTCCGGTTGGTACAGCACCAACATCCTGGGCAACCGTGACGGCGAGGTGCTCGACGCCCCCGAGAACTTCAAGACCAAGGAAGAGTCCAAGTTGGGCGTGCTCGAGGACATCCTGCAGCCCTCGAAGTACCCCGAGCTGTACGGCAACGTGTTCCACAAGGTGTCGATCAACTACTACCCGCCCCGCGGAGACGCCAAGGAGGGCTGGGACAACATCGACATCACCGGCTGGCTGGGTTATCCCATGCAGATCAAGGTGAACTTCCTCTGCCGCGACTCCATCCTCGCCGCCCCCTTGGCCCTCGACCTGATCCTGTTCAGCGACCTGGCCGCCCGCGCCGGAATGGGCGGAATCCAGGAGTGGCTGAGCTTCTACTACAAGAGCCCGCAGGTGGCTCCGGGCCTGTACCCCGAGCACGATCTCTTCATCCAGTTGACGAAGTTGAAGAACACCTTGCGCTGGATGATGGGCGAGGACGTCATCACCCATCTCGGCCGCGAGTACTACGAAGAGATCTGAGTCGGCCGTGGCTCCACGGCGTTGGAACCCATCGTCCTGGGTGAGCCTGTCGCCGAACGGCATCGGACACACCAAACCGAATCATCTCGCCGAGATGACGAGGGTCGCGGTCAACGTGCGGCACGCGCCGCGCAAAGCGTGGAAGATCCTGAGCGAGGGCGTCTGTGACGGCTGCGCACTCGGCGTGGCCGGTCTGCACGACTGGACCCTCGACGGCATCCATCTGTGCACCACCCGTCTGAAGTTGCTGGAGGTGAACTGCGCGGATCCGTTCGATCACAGCGTCCTGTCCGACGTGTCGTGGCTCACCAAGCGCACGGGCACCGAGCTGCGCGAGATGGGACGTCTCGCGTATCCCATGCGTCGGCGACGCGGCGAAAAGGGCTTCACGCGCGTCGAATGGGACGTGGCCCTCGACGCCATCGCGTCGGCCGTCAAGGTCGCGGACGGCGATCGCACCGCGATCTACCTCACCAGTCGCGGCCTCACGAACGAGGTGTACTACGCGGCCGGGAAAGCGGCCCGCGCCATGGGCGTGTCCAACATCGACTCCGCGGCGCGAACCTGTCACGCTCCGTCCACCGTGGGTTTGAAGGCCACCATCGGCGTGGCCGCCAGCACGTGCAGCCTGCAGGACGTTCTCGAAACGGACCTCGTCGTGTTGTGGGGCGCGAACGTCGCGAACAACCAACCGGTGTTCACGAAGTACCTCTACGAGGCCAAGAAGAACGGCGCCAAGGTCGTCGTCATCAATCCGTACCTGGAACCCGGCCTCGAGCGTTACTGGGTGCCGTCGAAACCGGAGTCGTTCCTGTTCGGCACGAAGTTGTGCGACCTGCACGTACCGGTGCGCCCCGAGGGCGACGTCGCTCTGTCGAACGCGTTGCTCAAAAGCCTGATCGATCGGGGTGCGATCGATCAGCAGTTCATCGACGCGCACACGACCGGATGGCCCGATCTCGAGGCCCATCTCGCCGCTCTCGACATGGACGAACTCCTCGCCGACGCCGGTGTGGATGCCACCACCCTCGAGGCACTCACCGATCTGTACGCCAAGGCGCGTGGTGCGATCCTGATCTGGAGCATGGGAATCACCCAGCATCGCCACGGCGTGGAGGGCGTGCAGGCCATCGTGAACGTGGCTCTCGCCCGGGGCAACGTCGGACGTGACGGCGCCGGACTCATGCCCATCCGGGGCCACTCCGGTGTGCAGGGCGGGGCCGAGATGGGCGCCTATTCCACGGCGTTCCCCGGTGGTGTCGCCGTGAACGCCGACAACGCCCGCGCGCTGGGTGATCAGTGGGGTTTCGACGTTCCGTCGGCTCCGGGACTGACCGCACCCGAGATGGTGTTGGCGGCCGAGAACGGTGACCTCGACGTGTTGTTCCTGGACGGTTCGAACTTCCTCGACGTGATGCCCGACCCCGAACGCGTGGCCGACGCGCTGTCGCGGGTGCCGTTGCGCGTGCATCAGGACATCGTGCTCACCTCGCAGATGTTCATCGAGGGCGACGACGTCATTCTCCTCCCGGCCGCCACCCGCTACGAACAGGAGGGGGGCGGCACGAGCACCACCACCGAGCGACGCATCGCGTTCGGCCCGCAGGTGATCGATCCGCCGGGAGAGGCACGAAGCGAATGGCGCATCTTCGCCGATCTGGCGACTCGCGTGCGGCCCGACGTGGCCCCGGCGTTCTCGTGGGCCGACAACCGGACGCTTCGCTCCGAGATCGCGCGCGTGGTCCCCATGTACGCCGGAATCGAGACGCTGAACGACACCCACGACGCGGTGCAGTACGGAGGACGTCACCTGTGCGCGAACGGTGACTTCCCGCTTCCAGATGGTCGCGCCGTGTTCTCCACCGTGCACGTGCGACCACCGGAGCTTCCCGAGGGAACGTTCCTCCTGTCGACGCGACGCGGCAAGCAGTTCAACAGCATGGTGTTCGCCGAGCGGGACCCCTTGACGGGAGCGGGTCGCGACGCCGTGTACGTCGACCGGCGCGACGCCGCCGCGATCTCGGTGTCGCACGGCGACCGAGTGGTACTAAGAAGCACCACCGGCACGATGAAGGGAACCGCCCACCTGGTGGATCTGCCCCGGCGTTCCCTGCAGGTGCACTGGCCCGAGGGCAACGTGTTGATCGATGCCGGCCTCAACGAAGACGCCAGTCGGATCCCCGACTACAACGCGATCGTCACGATCGAGAAAGCGAAGCAATGAAGAGTCGTGCCGTTCTCTGGTCCCTGGTGGCCGATGTCGTCGGAATCATCGTGTTCGTCACCATCGGTCGTCGCAACCACGACGAGGGCGTGGCCCCCGCCGGCGTCATCGAGACGGCGGCCCCGTTCGTCATCGCCGCGCTGGTCGGTTGGCTCATCGCGCGCGGATGGAAGTCACCCGTCGCGATCGGTACCGGAGCGATCATCTGGGTGACCACCGTGGCGCTGGGCATGGTGTTGCGCAAGCTCGTGTTCGACGACGGCACGGCGACCGCCTTCGTGATCGTGGCCACGGTGTTCACGGGCGCGGTGTTGAACGGTTGGAGATTGGCCGTGCGCACGCGACAGGCGCGACTCACAACAGGTTCGTGATCGCACCCTTGTCGGCACCCTGCGCGAGCCGGGCGTACTTGCCCAACACGCCGCTGGTGTAACGCGGAGGATTCGGCGTCCAGCCCTGACGACGACGCGCCAATTCGGCC
>WLEG01000160.1 GCA_009704425.1 Actinomycetota bacterium
CACCGGGACTGGAACTGTCCACGGGGGTGGCGGTGGCGTTTCCCCGCTCGCCGTTCGTGACCGCGTCCACCGCGTGGGAATTGCAGGAGGCCACCGGAGGTCGATTCCGTTTGGGACTCGGCACGCAGGTGAAAGCCCACATCGAACGGCGCTACGGCATGGAGTTCTCGCGGCCGGGCCCGCGCATGCGCGACTACATATTGGCGGTGAAGGCCTGCTTCGCGGCGTTCCGCGGTGCGCCCCTCGACCACCACGGTGAGTTCTACGACCTTTCCTTCATCACTCCGCAATGGAGTCCGGGAAAGATCGACGCGCCCGACCCCAAGGTGGACGTGGCCGCGGTGAACCCCTGGATGTTGCGCATGGCCGGCGAGGTCGCCGACGGTGTGCACGTGCATCCCATCGGCGAACCCGGCTATCTGCGTCGACACGTGGTGACCAACGTGGCCGAGGGTGCCCGATCGGCTGGTCGCGATCCGTCGGCGATCGATCTCATCGTTCCGGTGATGACCATCGTCGGGGACACCGATGCCGAACGCCATGCCGAGCGCGAGCACGCGCGCACCATGTTGAGCTTCTACGGATCGACCCCGAACTATGCCTTCGTGTGGGACGAGGCCGGTTTCGAGGGAACCACCTCGCGCATCCGTGAGAAGCAGAAAGCCGGAGACTTCGCCGGCATGGCGGCGCAGATCACCGACGAACATCTGGCGGTGTTCGCCGTGGAGTCGTCGTGGGACGGTCTCGCCACGGCCCTCGTCGACCGGTACGACGGCATGGCCTCCCGTGTGGTGCTGTACAACGCGGCTCGCGACCCCGAGCGCTTCGAGCGGTACGGCGAAGTCGCCCGTCGAGTGGTGGAATTCGACGCCACCCGCTGACACCGTCCTTGTATCCTTACTCGACCGTTCGAGTAAGGAAACGACCCATGCTGGTGAGTGCCACCGTCACGTCCAAGGGCCAAATCACCCTTCCCAAACCATTGCGGGACGCCCTGCACATCAAGGAGGGCGACGTGATCGACTTCCGCATCGAGCTCGACCATGCGGTTCTCATCAGACCCCAGCACTTCCTCGATTTGGCGGGAAGCGTCGAGATGCCCGCCGAACTGAAGAACCGGACGTGGTCGGAGATCATCGATCGCGCGCACGGCGGACGTTCCTCGGAGTGATCGCGTTCCTCGACTCGAACGTCGTGGTGCACCATCTCACCCAGTCGCCTCCCCATATTGGTGGCCGGGCAACCGCTCTCCTACGCGATGCGACACGACTCCTCCTCACCGACGTGGTGATCGCCGAGGTCGTCTTCGTCCTCGAACGGGCCCTCAAGGTCACCCGGCCGCGCGTGGCCGACATCGTGCAGTCGCTTCTCGCCATGCCGAACGTCGTGGTGGTCGACAAGGGTGTGATCGGGCGGGCACTCCAGATCTACCAACGCGGGTCGATCCATTTCGTCGAGGCGTATCTCGCCGCGACCGCGGAATCCACCGGGGTCGGCAGAATCGCGTCGTTCGACCGTGCGATCGATCGGATTTCCACGGTCACCCGCGTCGAGGTCGTCTAGGTAGCCTGCCCCCATGGCCGGCGACCTGATCTACGCATTCCGAATCACGCGCCTGCCGTTGCTCGATGCGGGCGGAGCGAACATCGGTCGCCTCGAGGACATCGTGGTCGTCCCGGGCCACGCCGGCAGCACCCCGCGCGTGGTGGGCTTCACCGCCACCAGCCAACGACGTCGCATTTTCGTGAACGCCGGTCGGGTGGCCGAGTTGGGGGCCGACGGCGCCCGACTGCGCAGTTGGGACATCGACCTGAACCCGTTCAAGGCCAAGCCGGGCGAGAAGCTGTTGGGTCGTGACATCATCGATCGTCGGGTCGGTGACGAGTTCGTCAGCGACGTCGCCTTGCGCGAACGCGTGGACTCGCGTTCCGGCGGATGGGAAGTGGCCCAGGTTCGACTCGCCAAGCGCACCGCGCTTCGTCGTCGCCCCAGTCATCGGTTGGTCGATTGGCGCGAGGTCGCCCACCTCTTCGCCGCCACCACCGAGATGGCCGCCGAGGCCGCGCGTCTGCACGACATGCACCCCACCGACGTGGCGGCCGTCGTGCGCTCACTGCCCCCGACACAACGTCGTCAGTTGGCCGAAGCCATGGACGACGATCGCCTGGCCGACGTGCTCGAGGAGTTGCCCGAGGCCGAACAGGTGGGTCTGATCGAGGGACTGGACCTGGAGCGTCTGCTCGACGTGCTGGACGAGATGGAGGTCGACGACCTCGCCGACCTGTTGGCCGAGATGCCCGGCGAACAACGCACCCGCATCCTCGATGCCATGGACGACGAGGACGCCGCCATGATGCGTCGCCTGCTGGCGTACGAGGAGGGCACCGCGGGCGGAATGATGACACCCGAGATCATCGTGCTCGGAGCGAACTCCACCGTGGCCGAGGCCCTGGCCCAGATCCGCGACCCGGAGCGTGGCGTCTCCATCGCCGCGCAGGTGTTCGTCTGCCGTCCGCCCTACAAAGCACCCACCGGCAAGTACCTCGGTGTGGTTCACTTTCAGCGGCTCCTGCGCGAGCCACCCAGCATGGAGTTGGGCCGTTGTCTCGAGAACGAGCCGACGGTGCGACCCGACATCAGTGACCGCGAGGTCGCCGAACGGCTGGCCTCCTACAACATGCTCGCCGTCGGTGTGTGCGACGAAGCCGATCGTTTGCTCGGCGCCATCACCGTCGACGACGTCCTCGACCGCACGTTGCCCGCCGGCTGGCGCCAGCGCCGACGCCAAGAAACGCCCGCTCGCTAGAAAGGGGGACCGCCATGAACAGACGAGACGACCTGGCCGTTCCCCGTCAACGTCGTCGTTTCGGTCCTCACTACGACAACGACGCGTTCGGTCAGTTCTCCGAATCCATCGCGCGCACGCTGGGAACCGCGCGTTTCCTGGTGTGGCAATCCTTCACGATCATCGTCTGGATCACCTACAACGTTCTCGTTCCGGACTCGTTCCGTTTCGACCCGTGGGGCCGAGGACTGGTGTTGCTCACCCTGGTTCTGTCGTTGCAGGCTTCCTACGCGGCGCCCTTGATCCTGTTGGCCCAGAACCGTCAGGAGGCGCGCGACCGCGCCCAAGCCGAGGTCGATCGACGGGTGGCCGAGCGCACCCAGGCCGACACCGAGTTCCTGGCCCGCGAGATCGCCAGTGTCCGCGTGTCCTTGACCGACATGGTCACCACCCAGGATCTGCGGGATCACCTCGACGTCGAGGAATTGAGCGAACAGATCGACCGTCTCACGAAGGTGCTGGAATCTCTCTCCGATCGCCTCGACCGTCTCGAGAATTCAACGACACTGAGTGCATCGACCGAGTAGGTCGAGACGATGTCCGGTCAACACGAAGCCGGCATCGGCCACCGTGGGAGCCAGACCCTCGTCCAGCAGTCGCTCCACCTTCTCGGGGATCTCGATGTCGAGCACCTGCCCACAACCGACGCACACCAGATGATGGTGATGACCCTTCATCTCCTCGGCCAGTTCGAACGCGGCCCGATCGCCGTTCGTCAGCACCTTCACCACGACGCCCGCCGACTCCAGGACCGCGAGATTCCGGTACACGCTGCTCTGGGGTAGGTCGCGGGCCGCATCGACGATCTCGGTGGCGATCATCGGATGGGCCGATCGACTCAACGCCTCCACCAATTGACGACGACCATCGGAATAACGCTGGTCGACCGCGGCCAGTCGGCGTTGCGCGATCTCGTGGACGTCGATCGTCGACATGATCAGGCCCCCGAACCGACGTATTCGAAGACGGTGATGCCCCGCTTGATCACGTCGTCCAAGATGGCGCCGTTGGGCAGACCGTTCGCACCCAACACGACCACGCCCGTCGGAAGGGTCGATGACAACACGGACACCGCGGCGGCACACGCCACCGCACCGCTGATGATGCCGGTGCGTTCGGCGGTTCCGGCCACTTCCGTGCGTCGCTCCCCACCTCGTGAACCACGAATCTCGACGCGAACACCCCCGATGCCGCCCTCGGCATGAGGTGGCGACATCATCGGCAGACGCGCGGTGAGTCGGTCACGACGGGTGGCGGACACCCGTGCGCTGATGCGCGACGCCGACGGGAACGCCCAATGCAACGTGAGGGGGTCGGCCAATTCGGCGCGATAGCAGTCCCGACTGCCGATGGGCTCGGGGAACCACAGAAGTTCGCGCCCGCTCCCCCCGGGTCGCGAGATCCACCGCCCGTCGTGCCACCCGGGTGCGTCACCGGCCAAAGCGCGATGATGCTGCCGCGCGCATGCCGGTCCACCGGTGCCGTGAACACCCACATGGATCTCGTCGATGACGTCGACGCGAGACGCCAGTTCGGCCACCAACAATCCCGACAAGCCGGGGCTCGCCGCCGCACCCACCACGATCGACACACCGTTGGCGCGGGCGACGTCGTCCAGGTCCAACAAGTGCCGAACGTCGTCCACGTCGTCACTGGTGCACACCACGCTCACTCCGCGCTCGACCAAACGTCGCGTCAGTGAACTCTGGCCCGACGGCGTGGCCAGCACCACGACCGATATCTCGTCCGGTCGGACGTCGATCGCGCTGTCGATCGGCCGTGCCCTGAGGGCCTGCGCCGTGACGAGCTGGACGTCGGGCCGACGATCATGCACCAGAACGGGAATGGACGATGACGTGAGTTGTCGGGCCACCCGGGCACCGACCACGCCGAGACCCACCACCGCGACCGACATGTCGCTCACGACGGCGGTCGGGTGAGTTCGCGCCAGCCGCCTCGTTCGGGTGGAACCCCACCCTTGCCGCGGATGCGCAGGATGGCGGCGGCGATTCCCGTGAGCGTGATGGCGGCGATGGCTCGACGGAGCATCTTCATGGTTATCAATCTAACGCCCGTCCCACTTTCCCCTCGGGGGTGTGTAATACGGTGAGTCACCATGGATTGGATTTCCGACCCCACCGCGTGGAGTGCCCTCGCCGCGTTGCTCACCCTCGAGATCGTTCTCGGCGTCGACAACGTCGTGTTCATCTCGATCCTGGCCTCGAAGTTGCCACCCGGAGAGCAGGAACGGGCCCGCAA
>WLEG01000161.1 GCA_009704425.1 Actinomycetota bacterium
ACGGGGAACCTGCCACCGATCTCGGTCTCGCCGGCCTGGATCATGAACTCCTGCTCGCCGTGCTCGCAGAATCCGTTCTCGGCCATGTGCATCACCTCGGCACCGGACTCGGTGTCCTGCAGCTGTGCCAGATCCATGTCCTCGGGACCCATGCCCGCCATCTCGAAAGCCGCCTTCGACGCGTCGACGGTGGGACCGGCGTTGTGCTCGAGGGCGATCGACGGAGCCAACACCTCGAAGCTTCCGAAACGTCGGCTACGGACGACCGCGGCCTTCAGATAAATCGGCTTGTCCGTGTAGAGGTGCGCCTTGTCGGCCCGGGCCAGGATGAGGGCCACACCGCCCTCACCGGGCGAGCAGAACATGTATTGCGTGAGTGGATAGGAAAGCATCGGCGAGTTGATCACCTCCTCCTCCGAGATCGGCTTGCGTCGCCACGCCATCGGATTCATGGAACCGTTGCGGAACGCCTTCTCCGACACCTTGGCCAGGGTGCTCTGGGTGATGCCGTACTCGTGCATGTAGCGGTTGATCTTCATGCCGAAGAACTGGGTGGTGAGCGCCAATCCCGAGGCCCCGTACCAATCACCCAGACCACTTCCCTTGGTGTTCACCCGGAAAGCTCCGCGTTCGTGCTTGTCGAAGCCGATGGCGATACCGAGGTCGTACACCCCCGAGCGAATGGTGTTGTACGCCGAGAAGAGCGCCGAACCGCCCGTGGCGCAACCGTTGGCCACGTTGATGAACTGCAGGCCGGTGAGGCCGAGCAACGACACCATCGTGTCGGCGGCTCCGGCGGCCATCGATCCACCGAAGGCGAACTGGATGTCCTCCCAACTGACTCCGGCGTCGGCGCACGCGCGCCGCACCGCAACGACACCTTGGTCCATGCCGGACACACCGTCGGTGCGTCCGAACTCGTGCATGCCGATCCCGACGATGGCGACTTCCGTGGTCATGTGTGCTCCCTCTCCCGTTTCGTCGACTCAGGCCACCGGCGCGAACGCGAAGGTGACGATCTCGTTTCCATCGGCGTCCGTGGAGAGCGGCACGATGACCATCTCCATCTCCATTCCGATCCTCAACTTCTCGGGGTCGGCCTCGGTGAGGCGAGCCTCGATCTTCAACTGACCCGGCAGTTCGACGTAGCCCACACCGAAGGCCTCGAACGTCTTGGGGTCCGTGTTGCCGGCATAGGGCGGTGCCTTGGGCGGAAAACCCTGGACGGTCCACGTCCACAGAGTTCCGCGACGCGCGAGAAGGACCTGTTCGGTCTCGGCGGCGGTGCACTTGGGACAGCCCTGTTGCACCGGGAACATGTGGTTGCCACAGGCCACACAGCGACTACCGATCAACTGCGGACTGTCGGACGGCCACGTGAAGACCCCTTCGGTCACCGGCACCTGCGACATGACTCCCCCTCCGCGTCTCGACCGCGAACCCCACTTCGCGGCGACCAGCAGACCTTAGTGAACGACAACGGTCCGAAACCCACCGGGCGGACCGCGGTCTCCACCCGGTCGACGCGGTTACTCTGCGTTCGTGACCACCGAGAGTGCGGCCCGTGGACCACTGGATCCAGCCGAGGCGTCGAGGGCCGTTCTGGCCATCCAGCGTTGCCTCCTCGACTACTGCCGGGGCGTCGATCGTTGCGACGCGGATCTTCTGGCCTCGGTGTACCACCCCGACGCCACCGATGACCACGGTTCGTTCGTCGGGCTCGGAGTCGACTTCGCTCGATCGGTCACGGCACACCTCCGTCGACGCACGTTGTCGACGACCCACTTCTGCTCTCCGCCCCACATCGTGTTCACCTCGGAACGCACCGCCGACGTCGAGACGCAGGTGCTGGCGTGGCACCGGTGCCGCGACGACGACGGCGAGTATCTCGAGAAGTTCGGCGGTCGTTACTTCGACCGGTTCGAACGCCGAGGCGACGATTGGCGCATCGCGCATCGGGCGCTCACGCACGATTGGGACACGATCGAACGAATCACCAACGCCTTCGCGTCGGGGACCTTCGTGCCGTCTCCCCGAACGACGCCGGGTTCCTGAACCGGTCAGGCCTCGGGCATCGGGTAGTGCAGACCCGGGATGCCGTGCTCCATGACCTGATACCAATCGGGACGCGGCTGGACTCCCGGATAACCCTCTCCGACCCGCGGCGTCGTCGCCTTGTTCCACTCATGGTGGATCGGCGGGATCTGGTAGTAGCCGTTGGCCGCGTTGGTGCCACCGTCGACCAGCAGATCGTGTCCGGTGATGTAGCTGGCGGCATCGGAGGCCAGGAACATGACCGGCCCGACGATCTCGTGCAACTCTCCGATACGTCGCATAGGGGTGCGGCTGGCGATCCACTTGTCCATGCCCATCCCCTCGAGGGCCGGACGGACCATCTCGGTGATGATGAAGCCCGGCGACACCGAGTTCACGCGCACTCCGCGGTCCGCCCACTCACAGCCCACCTGCATGGTGACGTTGCGCAAGCCGCCCTTGGCCGCCGCGTAGGCGATGATGTTCGATTCGTTGGCCCCACTGCCCATGATCGAGCAGATGTTGACGATCGAGCCCGAGCGACGCTCGAGCATGTGCCGCCCGACCTCGCGCAGGAACATGAACGCGCCGGTGAGATCGATGGAGAGAATCCAGTTCCAGGTGGCCGTGTCGTACTGTTCGGCCGCCAGTCCGCGCAGGTCGCTGACTCCGGCGTTGTTGATCAACACGTCGATCTTGCCGTGGGCTTCGATGCCCGTCGTGACCACTCGGACGACGTCCTCCTCGACGGCGACGTCTCCGGTGACCACCGTGACCTTGGAACCCAGGGCCCGACAACGTTCGGCGACAGCCTCCAACATGTCCTTGCTACGGGCCGTCAACACCAGGTCGGCGCCCTCCTTCGCGAACCCCTCGGCGAACCCCTCGCCCAAGCCGTACGACGCGCCGGTGATGAGAACCGTCTTGCCGGAGAACTGACCCATGCTTACCCCCTGTGCCGCCACCGTCTCGGTGGAACGTTGTCCGGATCCTAGAGCGTGCCCTCGCCCAGACTCACCTCGGGAAGGTCCATGTGCACGATGCCCGGACGCATCCCTTCGAAGTCGCCCTCGAAGTCGGCCGCCCGCAACTCGGCCAGGGTCCGACGACTACCCAACAGACGCAACGTCTCGAACGCCGACGCGCGCAGGGTGAGTGCGGGTTCTCCGTTGCCGACGAGGTGCTCAACTCCGTCGACCACGGCACGAAACGCCGGCAAGCCGTGGGTGCGCAGATCACCTTTCACCAACTTCAGACCCAACTCCGCCGCCATGGCCACTCCGCTCGACGATCGATCTCCGACGCGGCCGACCGCCGTGAACAGATCGTGCTCGTGGACCACGGTGTCGTACGTCAATGACCACAGGGCCTTGGGAGCGGCGTCGATCATCGACTCGAAACCCGGTCCGGCCTGCGCCCATTCCTCCACCACGCTGGCCAACGAGCGCTGGCGCCGATTCTCCACCTGGCCATCCACCCACGCCTGGGTGTCTCCCGTCGGTGAATCGCCCGCCGACAGCGAAACCGCGATACCGGTGACGTGCGAGAACAGATCCTTCACCGTCCACGCGGGACATGCCGTGACCACGCGGAGACCGTCGTCCTCGGTCAACCCGATCGCCAACTCCTGCATACGCAATCGCGCGTTGCGGTACTCGGCCCCGAATCGTGTCTCGTCGATCATGGGACGAACATTGGCACACCGTCGACCGACTCGTGCGCATTAGGTTGGAGCGAGGCACCGGGATCATGGGACTGAACCGTGATCGGCGGCGTGCACGTAGTGATGGGGAGCGGACGATGGGGAACGAATCATCGATGCGGGGTCGACTGGACGGAAAAGTCGCGGTCATCACCGGAGCGGCCAGTGGAATCGGCGAGGGCACGGCTCGGCGATTCGTCGAGGAGGGCGCCCGGGTGGTGCTGGCCGACGTGCAGGACGACAAGGGTCGCACGTTGTGCGCGGAACTGGGTGATCGCACCCGTTACGTGCATTGCGACGTCACCGACGAATCGCAGGTGTCCGATGCCGTCGACACCGCCGTGAGCGAATTCGGGCGTCTCGACATCATGTTCAACAACGCCGGGATCGTGGGCGCCGTCGGGCGCATCGCCGAAACCTCCGGCGACCAGTGGAATCGCACCGTCGACATCCTCCTGAACGGCGTCTTCCACGGGATGAAGCACGCGGCGCGGGTGATGACCACTCAGAACGGAGGTGTGATCATCTCCACCTCCAGCACCGCGGGCATCATGGGAGGTCTCGGCCCCCATTGCTACACGGCGTGCAAGCACGCGATCATCGGCCTCACGAAGTCGGTCGCCTCCGAGTTGGCCCGTCACGGTGTCCGGGTCAACGCCATTTCACCGGGCAACACGGTGACCGCGATGACCTCGGCCGTCATGACCGGTGACGCCGAGGCCATCGACGTGGCCGCCAGCCACATCGAGAAGTCGTCGTTGCTGGGCATCGCCGGACTTCCCGTCGACATCGCCAACGCCGCCGTGTATCTGGCCAGTGACGAGGCGCGCTACGTGACGGGGCACACCCTCGTCGTGGACGCCGGCACCACCACCGTCGCCGGCGACGGTCGATTCCATCGACAGGAATCCGCCATCTTGCGCGAGGCCGGAATTCGCGAGAAGGCCTGACCCGTCAGCGACGCGGGTCCACCAGGACCTTCGTCTCGATCGATTCACCGCTCGCCAGATCGGCCAACACCGCGCCCAGACCGTCGAGGCCGACGGTCGACGTGTGCAAGGGTTCCGTCCGGAAGCGACCGTCGGCGATCATTCCCATCACCATGTCGAATTCCTCGTGGTTGTAGGCGAGCGCCGACGTGACACCGATCTCCTTGATGAGCCACGAGGCCGGACTGATGGGAGCGTTCTCATCGGCCAGACCGATCAGACACATCGATCCACCACGACGCGCCAGATCGACCGCGCTCTGGACGGCGAAGGGTCGTCCGACGCATTCGTACACGATGTCGGCTCCCAGACCGTGCGTGAGTTCCTTCACCAGCTCGTCGGCCGGACTCCCCGGCTCGACCACGTG
>WLEG01000162.1 GCA_009704425.1 Actinomycetota bacterium
AAGGCGGCACTGGAGGAACACCTGCACCGTCTGGAAGAGGCGGAGAAGCGCGACCACCGACGACTGGCCGTCGAACTGGACCTGCTCTCGTTCCCCGGCGAACTCGGCGGGGGACTGGCCGTGTGGCACCCCAAGGGGGCCACGGTCCGCAAGTTGATGGAGGACTACAGCCGATCGCGCCACCAGGACGGCGGGTACCAGTTCGTGTTCACACCGCATCTGTCGAACGCCACCCTCTTCCAGACCTCGGGGCACCTCGACTTCTACGCCGACGGCATGTACCCGCCGATGGAGATGGACAACGGGACGTACTACCCGAAGCCCATGAACTGCCCCATGCACTGCCTGATCTTCCGAGGTCGCCAGCGCAGTTATCGCGAGTTGCCCCTCCGACTGTTCGAGCTCGGCACGGTGTACCGATACGAACGGGCCGGAACGCTCCACGGCCTGATGCGGATCCGAGGCTTCACCCAGGACGACAGCCACATCTACTGCACGCGCGAGCAACTTCAGGCCGAGATCATCTCCCTCCTGGACTTCATCGTCAGCGTCCTGCGCGCCTTCGGCTTCGACGACTTCTCCTTCCACCTGTCCACGAAGGACCCCGACAAATACGTCGGTTCCGACGAGATCTGGGCGGAGGCGACGTCCGCTCTGGAAGCGGCGTTGGTGACGCACGGACTCGAGTACTCGGTGAAGGAGGGCGATGCCGCCTTCTACGGTCCGAAGATCGACATCCACGTTCGCGACGCCATCGGCCGCACCTGGCAACTCTCCACCATCCAGTGCGACTTCAACCTGCCCGAGAGATTCGATCTCGAGTACGTCTCGAACGACGGAAGTCGTCAGCGGCCGATCATGCTCCATCGGGCCCTGTTCGGATCCATCGAGCGCTTCTTCGGTGTGCTCGTCGAGCACTACGCCGGTGCCTTCCCCACGTGGCTCGCTCCGCTGCAGGTCCGCATCCTTCCGGTCGCCGACAACCACGAGGCCTACGCCGAGTCGGTGCGCCGGGATCTGGCCGAACGCGGTTTGCGGGTCGACGTCGTGGAGGCGTCCGATCAACTCGGAAAGAGGATTCGCACCGCCAAGTTGGAGAAGATTCCCTACGTCCTGGTGGTGGGTGACGACGACGTGGCCGCGTCCACCGTGGGGGTCAACGCGCGCGGTGCCGAGGTCGAGAGAGGCGTCTCCGTGACTGACTTCATCGAACGCGTCACGAACGAGATCGCCGCGAATCCCGTCGTTTCATGATCGACAATCTCTGGGCCGGTTGGCGCGGGAGATACCTGTCGTCGTTGACCGAGTCGGCGTCGGGCTCCAGCGTCTTCTCGCGCATCCTGGAGTCGGGACTCTCCGACGAGGAGACCTACATCGTCCATCGATCCGCCACCGCGTTCGTCATCCTCAACGCCTATCCGTATTCGGTCGGCCACTCCATGGTCCTGCCATATCGTCAGATCGCCGACCTCGACGATCTCTCGGCGGAGGAGACCACGGACCTCTGGAACACGGTCTCCCGGGTGTGCCGTGCGGTTCGTCGTGAGTACGCGCCGCACGGGATCAACGTCGGCATCAACATGGGGGCCGCTTCGGGCGGGAGCGTCAACGAGCATCTGCACGTTCACGTCGTGCCCCGCTGGCACGGGGATTCCAACTTCCTCACCGCCACCGCGAACGCCAAGGCCATTCCCGAGGCCCTGGATGTGACGGCTGCCCGCCTCCGGGCCGCCCTGCGTGGTTCCGACTCCGCGTCGGACCCGGCGTAACCTGACGGTCACCATGGACGTAGACCCCGCCTCCGAGATCCGCGACACGCTTCCCGAAGATCTCAACGCCGTCGAGAACCGCGCCGAATACCGTTTCCCGGACAACAGTCGTCGTCGCATTCCGGGGATCATCTACGTCGTCGCGGGCGTGTCGGTCCTCGCATGGAAGTTGGCGTCGGGCGATTCCACGACCGTGAACGACGGGCTCGTGGCCGGAGCGGTGCTTCTCGTCGGTGTCGGTCTGTTCTCCATCCTTTCCGGCTGGCGGATGAGTGTCGACGAGCAGGGTGCGTTGGCCGCGGCCGGTGCGGCCGTCGGATTCGCGGTCGGTCATGCTTCCGCGCAACAAGTGTGGCGGGGGATCAGAAGTCGGCCCACGTGGCGCGTTCTCTGCTACTCGAACGAGGACCCGCCCCTGCGTCGTGGACTCGTTCTGGTCGATGCGGTCGACGGAACGGTGAAGGAGCATTTCGTCGAGGAGAACCTCGAGAAGTGGGACGACCTGCCACGTTGATCGTTCGCGCGGGCTCCGCCCCTGCGTGTCGGGCCTTCGGAGCCGATTCACCCACGCCGAGGCACCCGTCTTCCTAGACTGGAAACATGTTCGACGGCCATCTGCGCAGCTCGGTCGACAAGGCCGTCAAGCCTCTCGGTGACGGCTTGCGTCGCACCCGCATGACTCCCGACCATCTGACGATCGCGGGAATGGTGATCGCGATCGGGGCCGCTCTGGCCATCGGTGCGGGACATCTCCCGTTGGGTCTGCTCCTGGTGATCCTCGCCGCACTTCCCGATCTGCTGGACGGGGCCCTGGCCAAGGCGTCCAACACCTCCAGCCAACGAGGGGCCTTCTTCGACTCGGTCGTCGATCGCGTCACCGACGCCCTTCTCTTCGGCGGAGTCGCGTGGTACTTCACGAACGAGCATTCGCCCAAGACCGCCCTCCTTCCCTTGGCCGTCTCAGCCGTCAGCTCGGTCATCTCGTACGAGCGAGCCAAAGCCGAGTCGCTCGGCTTGTCCGCCAAGGGCGGCATCATGGAACGGGCGGAGAGGATCATCCTGCTCTGTCTGGGTCTGCTGTTCCCCGTTCTGCTGCTTCCGATCATGTGGATCATGCTGATTCTCACCTCGGTCACCGCGGTGCAACGCTTCGTCAAGGTGTGGCGTCAGGCGGCGGTGGCACCGGTGACCGCGGCCAAGATCGAGCAACGTCGTTCCCGACGACAGAGTCGCCGTTCGGCGCGCCTCGGTCGGCGGGCCCGCATGACGTCGCGTCTGCGCTGACCGCGTGTCCCGGTCTCCCCGCCAGGAGATCACCGACTCGCTGACCGTCGGTGCGTACAAATTGGGATCCCTGTTGTCCAAGGGCGTGCCCACGGCGTTGTCGGCTGTAGTGGGCACGGCTCTCGGGGCGCCCGCTTCCCTCGCCATGCGCGACAAGCGCCTCATGGTCGAACGCCACATGCGTCGGGTGTTGCCCTCGGCCTCGAGTTGGCAGATTCGCCGGCTCACACAGAAGGTCTTCGACAGCTACGCCCGCTACTACGTGGAGAGCTTCCGACTCCCCACCTTGTCCGCTCGGCAGGTGGCCGACGCGTTCGAGGTCGAGGGTTACGACGAGCATCTCGTGCCGGCCCTCGAACGGGGCCACGGCGCCATCCTCGCCCTGCCGCACCTCGGCGGATGGGAGTGGGCCGGCCGGTGGGCCGCCGATCTGGGCAACAAGATGACGGTGGTCGTCGAACCCCTCGAGCCACCCGAACTGTTCGAGTGGTTCGTCGAACTTCGGGAGAAGTTCGGCATGAAAGTCATTCCCGTGGGACCCGACGCGGGGACGGCGGCGCTCAACGCGCTTCGGGCGAACGAAGTCCTGTGCCTGTTGTGCGACCGGGACATCAGTGGCGGCGGCGTTCCCACGCGCTTCTTCGGTGAGACCACGCTTCTTCCCGCGGGTCCGGCCACCCTGGCCCTTCGCACGGGTGCCGCGTTGTTGCCCACGGCGGTGTACTTCACCGACCGACGCGACGGACACCTCGGCGTGATTCGGCCTCCCGTTCCGTGTGAACGCGAGGGACGCTTGCGCGCCGACGTCACGCGCATCACGGCCGCGGTCGCGAAGGAGTTGGAGCATCTCATCTCCCGCGCCCCCGAGCAGTGGCACTTACTCCAACCGAACTGGCCGTCGGATCCCGGTTATCCGTTCGAGATTCCGTCCACTGACTCCAACGCCGCCGACGACGCCTAGGCTGACAGCCGTGCGTTTTCGAGTACCGATGTCCGTGTTCGTGGCGTCGGTCGCCCTGTTCGCCTGTGGCGGTTCGGCGGACACGACCATCGTTCTTCGGAACGCCGACGACATCCAGGTCATGTCACCCGAGGCCGTCGCCGAGATGAGAGCCTCGGCCACGACGTCTCCCGCCACCGGCGATCCGTCCGGCACGGACTCGTCATCGGCCGAAGATTCGACCGAGACCATTCCGCTCAATCAGGACGATCGGCCCGCGGAGCTGAAGCTGTTCGACGCCTACTCCGAATTCCAGGGATGCATCGAGGACTCCGGGGAGACCATTCGGGGCAATCTCCAGGATCCGAACAACCCCGCGTACCAGGATCCGGCGTATCTGGAGGTCATTCAGAAGTGCGCGGCACGCAGTGACATCATCAACGTGCTGAACGAGGTGGAGTCGACGCGCACGTCGCTCACTCCCGAGCAGATCGAGGAGCGCAACGTCGCCTTCAAGTTGTTGAGCGACTGCCTGAAGAAGCGTGGTTGGAAGATCGAAACGTCCGTGGACGCACAGGGCCTGATCAATCCGACCCGTTTCGAGTCCGCCGACGGCGGCCTCGACGATCGTGACATCGACCAGTGCTTGACCGAGACGGGAATCAACGACGCCATCGAGAACGGATAGGCGGAAGTGGGGGAGAAAGTGAACGCTCGTATCAAGATCATCGGTGCCGCGCTCGGCGCGGTCGTGTTGGTGGTCGTCGCCGTCGTCGGCTTCTCCGGGGGAGGAGGAGAATCCGATTCGACCCTGCTGATCACACCACGACTCGTGGAACGTCGCGATTTGCAGGACGTGTTGACCGTGAGTGGCGAGGTGCGGCGGGACGAGACCCGCAAGATCAACTCCGCGGTCGACGGAAAGGTCAGCTATCTCAACGTGGAGGACGGAGACACGATCGAGGTGGGGGACGAGATCCTGGCTCTCGACGGCCGGGCGTCGGTGGCGGTGGCGGGCGATTTCTCCTTCTACCGACGCTTGTCGGTGGGCAGCGTCGGACCCGACGTGAAGCAGTTGGAGAACGTTCTGGTGGCCGC
>WLEG01000163.1 GCA_009704425.1 Actinomycetota bacterium
CCGGATCGACGGCGGCCACCAACTCGAGGTCGGCGTCGGCCGTCACCGCGTCGCACACCGAGGCGCCCATGCGACCTCCGGCTCCGAACACTCCGACGCGGATTCGTGAATCAGTCATGCACCGAGCCTAAATGAACCGGTACATGCTTCTGGGCGGGTTTCGCGACGCGTTAGCGCGCGAAACCCGCCCAGAATGCGGAACGTGTCCGAATGCGGAACGTGAATCAGCGATGACGACGGGGGCCGCGATCGCGACCTCCGCGACGGTCACCACCGCGACCACCACGGTCGTCGCGGTCGCCGCCTTCACCACCGGCGCTGCCGCCGGGGCCGAGGTCACCGAGTTCGCCGGCGATCTCGCTGTCGAAGGCATCGTCGAAGCTGACGGTCACGGGACCGTCGCCGTTCGAGCGGCCCGACGACTCGCGCGACTCGCGCGGTGCCGATCCACCGGCCGGCGGCTCGGGGCCGTCGCCCACGGGCGACAGGCTGACCTTGCCCTTGTCGTCGATGTCGTCGACGCGCACCTCGATCTCCTGACCCAGCGTCAACACGTCCTCGACGTTGTTGATGCGCTTGCCGCGACCGAGCTTGGAGATGTGCACCAGTCCGTCACGTCCGGGAAGGATGTTCACGAACGCACCGAACTTGGTGATGCTCACGACGCGACCGTTGTACACGGCGCCGAGTTCGGCCTTGGGCGGATCGACGATGGCCAGAATGCGCGCCTTCGCGTCCTCCATACGCCAGCCCTCGACGGCACCGATGGTGACGATGCCCACCACGCCGTCGTCGTCGACGCTGATGTCGGCGCCGGTCTCCTGCTGGATGGTGTTGATGACCTTGCCCTTGGGTCCGATGACCTCGCCCACCTTGTCGAGCGGGATGGTGATGCTCGTGATCTTCGGCGCGGACTCGGCCACTTCGGAACGCGGGGTTCCGATGGCGGCGTTCATCACGTCGAGGATCTTGAGACGGGCTTCCTTGGCCTGATCCAGAGCGGCGGCCAGAACGTCGGCGGGGATGCCGTCGATCTTGGTGTCCAGCTGCAGAGCGGTCACGGCGTCGGCGGTGCCGGCCACCTTGAAGTCCATGTCACCGAAGGCGTCCTCGGCTCCGAGGATGTCGGTGAGGCTGGTGTACTTGCCCTCGGCGTAGACGAGGCCCATGGCGATACCGGCCACGGGTGCCTTGATCGGCACACCGGCGTCCATCAACGACAGCGACGACGAGCACACCGATGCCATCGAGGTGGAACCGTTCGACGACATCACCTCGGACACCAGACGCAACGCGTACGCGAACTCTTCCTGGCTGGGGACCACCGGCAGCAACGCGCGCTCGGCGAGCGCACCGTGGCCGATCTCACGACGCTTGGGCGAACCCACGCGACCGGTCTCACCGTTGGCCCACGGCGCCATGTTGTAATGGTGCATGTAGCGCTTCTCGGTGGTGGGCGTGAGGGTGTCGAGCATCTGGTTCATGCGGGGCATGGCCAAGGTGGTGACGTTCATGACCTGGGTCTCACCACGCTGGAAGAGTCCCGAGCCGTGAGCCGACGGCAGCACGCGCACTTCGGCCGACACGGGGCGCAGATCGCGCGGTCCGCGACCGTCGATGCGGATGCCCTCGTCGACGATGCGCTTGCGCACCAACTTCTTGGTGAGGGAGCGCACGGCTTCCTTCACTTCCTTCTCGCGACCGGCGAACGCCGAGCCCTCGCCACACAACTGCTTCACCGCGGCATCGCCGGCGGCGTCGGTGGCGGCGTTGCGATCGGCCTTGCGGGCGATCTTGATGGCGTCGGCCAACAGCGGTCCGGCGATGCCCTCGACGGCGGCGAACACCTCGTCGGAGTAATCGAGAACCGGGGTGTAGGCCAGCGGGGTGATGGCGCCCTTAGTGGCGATCACCGAGGCCAACAGCTGCCGCTGCAGCGCGATGGACTCCTTGATGTAACGCTTCGAGGCCTCGAGGCCACCGGCGAGCACGGTCTCGTCCACCTTGGGTGCGCCGTTGGCGTAGTACTCGAACGACTTCTCGGTGCCACCGGCTTCCACCATCATGATGGCGACGTCGCCGTTGTCCAGTTCGCGACCGGCCACGACCAGTTCGAACGTGCCCTCTTCACCCTCGGTGTAGGTGGGGTGGGGAATCCACGAGCCGTCCTGAGCGAACGCGATGCGCACGGCTCCGATGGGGCCCTCGAACGGGATACCCGAGATCATCAAGGCGGCCGAAGCGGCGTTGATGCTGAGCACGTCGTGCGGGTTCACCTGATCGGCACCCAACACGGTGAGCACGATCTGCACTTCGTTGCGGAAGCCGTCGGGGAACGCCGGACGCAGCGGGCGGTCGGTCAGACGGCAGGTGAGGATGGCGCCTTCGCTGGGGCGACCTTCACGACGGAAGAACGCACCGGGGATCTTGCCGGCCGCGTAGGCCCGCTCTTCCACGTCGACGGTGAGGGGGAAGAAGTCCACACCGGGGCGGACATCTTTGGCTGCGTTCGCGGTGGCGAGAACGATGCTGCCGCCAATGCTGGCGACCACCGCTCCCTGGCTTTGGAAAGCCAGTTTGCCGGTCTCGAACGACAGGGTCTTGTCGGTGCCCCCAACGGGACCCGACACTCGGATGGCATCGGCCATGACGAGCTCCTTTCGCGCGATGCGGATCCTTTCCGCATCGCCTATGGAGCAGCAGGTCGGTTCCCAGTGGGCGGGGTCGGCACCTCGATGCCGGCCGGGGCCACTGACAACCGAACCCTTGTCTGCTCGGTTTTGGTTGTATTGCTAAACGGGCGCGCGCCTCAGCGACGCAGGCCCAACTTGGCAACGATCTCGCGGTAACGCTCGACGTTGCGACCCTTGACGTAGTCGAGAAGACGACGACGACGGCCGACCATCATGAGCAGCCCACGACGGCTGTGGTGATCGTGGGGGTGAGCCTTCAGGTGATCGGTGAGATGGTTGATGCGCTCGCTGAGAAGAGCGATCTGCACCTCGGGCGAACCGGTGTCGGTCGCGTGCGCGCGGTGCTGTGAGATTGTTTCAGCCTTGGGGGTGCCAGCCATGGCGGTCCCTGCCTTCCGTGTATGTAGGTGTCGGAGGTCGCTCGGGCCGGTTGGCCCCAGCATCACGTCGGAGTCGGAACCCCAACGGACGCTGGCAAGCCTACGGGGGCAGAACGGGTGTTCCACCGGGGGTGGGACTCACCCGATCCAGGATTCGGCCCCACAGCCGTTCGATTGCACCGTGACGTACAGCGTGACACGGGTGGTCTCTTGCGTGGTGACGTTCGTGATGATGAAGGTCCACATGGCGTCTCCCTGCACGTCGGGACCCAATGGTTGCGCCTGAGGGAAGAAACCTCCCTCGACAACATCGACCTGGGCGCCTCCCGACTCCGATATCACCGAGGCCCAGACCGAATACGGATACGTGGTCTCCACATCGATGCCGTGTTTCGGAGTGGTGCCCCCGTCGTTCCAGCAAGCAACACCGATGTCGCCCGATGCCCAGCCGTAGACGTAGAGGTTGGCGCCCGACCGGGACCAGGGCAACGTGCCCCCCATGGATGAGCCACCTACCGAGGTGACTCCGGCGCCGGATGGACCCTGAACACCTTGAGGCCCTTGCGCACCCGGCGCCCCTTGCGCACCCGGCGCCCCTGCCGGTCCCTGAATTCCTTGAAGTCCCTGAACACCTTGTGGTCCCGCGGGACCGGTCAGACCCTGCGCGCCGCCGCCACCGGTTTGAAAGTACCCGACGACATCCACCAGTACGTCGGCGATCCCGTACACGTAAATGCAGACCGCCCCCGCCGAGGAAAGCGCGGAGGTCACGGCGTTGGGGACCGTTTGGCCCGTCACGAAGTTGAGGTTCGACGCGTCCGGCAGAGCCCCACAGGGATAGACCGTGACGTACCCACCCGACGATGACGCCCGCGTCGTGGTGACCGTCACGTTGAGCGAGACTCCCGTCGCCCCCGTGGGCACCACCTGCATGTTGCCCTCCAGGGTGGGAATCGTTCCCGTGACCTGCAGCGTGCGCGCCGCGGCAGTTCCGTCGAGCGCCCCCAATCGAGCGTTCGACCGTGTGTCGAGAATTCGAACGGGTGACACCGGCACGAAGACCGATCCCGACGACGAGGTGGCTTGAACCACCGCGAGAGAACCACCTCCCAGCGCCACGGCCACCGCGGCCCCGATCGCAGCCCAACGCGCTCGAACCATTCGCGACGACCCCGCCTCAACCTTGGACATTTCACACCTTTCGGACCGCTCCCTCACCGCGGAGTATCACAAATTCTACTCCCGTGGCGTCGAAGGTGCCAGAGTGAGTGACTGTTCCGTCGGCCGATGGTTGGTGAGACCCGTCTCGTCGAGAAGGGTCGAACGTTCGGAAACGTCCGATTCGCCCCTTGTGTCAGGATTCGTGGGTGGAGCCCAACACGACGTCGGTCGAAGGCAACCCGACATCTCCTGGATCGGGCACTCCACGAGGAAAGGAATCCCCATGAGCCTCATCTACCGGGCCGTCTGGAACGACGACGGGGTGGTGGCGACGCAGCACCTTCTCGACCAGTTCGTGCTGTGGTGCCGTGGGAAGGGTTTCGACCAGCAGCAGATTCCTGAACGTGGTCGTATCGATGACCCTGACAACAAGAGATGGATCGACGTTCGGCGGGCCGAAGTCGAATACGGGTCCGCCGTGCGGTGCACTCTTCAGGAGGCCGACAACGAACGCGTCTGGACCACAACCGCGACCGCATTGAGCTCCTCGACGACACAGACCTTCTGGATCGATCTCGAACTGCACAACCCGGATGATCGTCCCGTCGAGACGTCCGCACCTCGACTGGTTCGGGAGTTGATCGCCAATGGAGTCAACCCCATGCGTAGCGGAGTTTCTTTGTCGAACCGCCCTCAGGTCATCGGTCCCGGAGATGCTCGCAAGGTGTTCGACGCGCTGTCATCGGAATCCTCGACGTTGCCCGTCATCATC
>WLEG01000164.1 GCA_009704425.1 Actinomycetota bacterium
AGCGCACCTACGGCGAACGTGATCGCAACCGCGGTGTGCCGTCCACCGTGGCCTGGCTGGCCGAGGAAGTGGGAGAACTGGCCCAAGCGGTGCGCAAGGGCAGTCATGATCAGCAGTTGCACGAGTTCGCCGATGTGTTGGCATGGGTGGCCACGCTCGCCAATCAGATGGGCATCGATCTGAACGAAGCGGTGTCGCGTTACGCCGACGGTTGCCCCACCTGCTCGGCTCTCCCCTGCGTCTGCTGATCCGATCTGGGTACACGAAGCAGCCGAAAACGGGCACTTTCGGTACCCAGATCGCGCTGGGGGGCGCGGGACGCGCGGGTTGCGCGCGGGGTTACAGGAAGAGTTCGGCGATCTGCACGGCGTTCAGCGCCGCGCCCTTGCGCAGGTTGTCGTTGCTGACGAACAGCACCAGTCCGCGACCGTCGTCCATCGACAGGTCCTGACGAATGCGTCCCACGTAGCTGGGGTCCTTGCCGGCGGCCTCCAACGGCGTGGGCACGTCCAGCACCACCACGCCGGGCGCGGCCTGCAGCAACTCCGTCGCGCGCGCCACCGAGATGGGCTTGGCGAACTCGGCGTTGATGCTCAACGAGTGTCCGGTGTACACGGGCACGCGCACGCAGGTGCCCGACACGCGCAGATTCGGGATGGCCAGAATCTTGCGGCTCTCGTTGCGCAGCTTCTGCTCCTCGTCGGTCTCGTACGAATCGTCGTCGGCGTACTTGCCGGCGTACGGCAACACGTTGTACGCGATGTGCTTGGCGAACTTGGTGGGCGCCGGATAGCTGACGGCCTCACCGTCGTAGGTCAGGTCGCGGGCGCGGTCGGTGACCTCGCGCGACTGCTTGTCCAGTTCGTCCACGCCGGCCAAGCCGCCACCCGACACCGCCTGGTACGTGCTCACGACCAGTCGCTGCAAACCGGCTTCGTCGTGCAACGGCTTCAACACCGGCATGGCGGCCATGGTGGTGCAGTTCGGGTTGGCGATGATGCCCTTCTTCGCGTTGCGGATCTCGCCGGGGTTCACCTCGCTCACCACCAGCGGCACCTCGGGATCCATGCGCCACGCCGACGAGTTGTCGATCACGGTCACACCGGCGGCGGCGAAGCGCGGAGCCAGCGCACGACTGGAGGTCGCACCCGACGAGAACAACGCGATGTCGAGACCGCTGGGGTCGGCCGACTCGGCGTCCTCCACGGTGACGGAGCCACCCTTCCAGGGCAGGGTGCTCCCCGCCGAACGAGCCGAGGCGAAGAAACGAATCTCCTCGATGGGAAAGTTCCGCTCGGCCAACAGCGTGCGCATGACGCCGCCGACTTGTCCCGTTGCACCCACTACTCCGATACGCATGGGGCGAAGGCTAACGGCGCGCTCAGGATGCCCGACGGGCAATTAGCCACCAGTGGCTGCGATCCACGCCCACGAACGTGCGCACCGGCACACCGTCGAGACCACTGATGCGTCGGGTGGACTTCACCCACACCGTCGGATCGTCGAGCGTCACACCGGCCGACGCCAGATGCTGGAGCACCACCCGCGGAGCCAGGCGATTGGCCTGCCACCCCAGTCGGGTGGACCAGCGCTGCCGCGCCAACCACGCGCCCAATTTCGGGATGCGCCACATGGCCCGCACCAAGGCGCCGGCCGGGAACAGCAACGCGTCGTCGGGAATCCAGGTGCGGTAGTTCAGAACCACGTACCCGCCGGGCTTCACCACGCGCAACGCCTCCACAGTGAGCGCCAGCGCGTCGGCCTGTTCGCAGTGCTGCAGGGTGATGTAGCTGAACACCATGTCGGCCGAGGAACTCGGCAGGCCGAGAGTGCGACCGTCGGCCACGTGCGACGTGGACAGACGATCGGGCACGCCGAATCGCGCCACGGTCTCGCGGCAACGCTCGAGGAACGCCGCGTCCAGATCGGCGGCCACCACGGACTTGAAGCGTCGCGTGAAGCTGGCCGTCATGCGACCGATGCCGGCACCGATCTCCACCAGACCGCGCTGTGCGTTCTCCTCCGGATCGAAACCGAAGAACTCCAGATACGCGCCCACCTCTTGTTCACCCGAGTTCACGAACTCGGCCAACGTCAACCGACTGCCGGTGGCGTTGTTGAACACCCAGCCGGTGTCGCGCACCACGCTGTCTCCGTCACCGCGACCCTCGGCCGCGCGACCGGCCGCGTTCCACGGCACGTGCTGGCGTCGACGCGGACGGGACACGGATTACTTCCGCTCGGGAAGCGGAGCGCTGTAGGACTGTCCGCTGTCGAGATCGAAAGCGGTGTGCAGCGAGCGCGCGGCGCGCTCCAGGTCGGCGGCGGCCACCACCACCGAGATGCGGATGGTGGAGGTGGAGATCATCTGGATGTTCACGTCGTTGTCGGCCAACGTGCGGAACATCTTGGCCGCGATGCCGGGGCTGGTCTTCATGCCCGCACCCACCAACGAGATCTTGGCGATGGAGTCGTCATTGGCCACGCCGGCCGCACCGATCTTGGTGGCCATGTCGTCCACGATCGACTGCGCCACCTTCATGTCGGCCTTGGGCACCGTGAAGCTGATGTCGGTGAAACCGTCGGCCGAGGTGTTCTGGACGATCATGTCGACGTTCACGTTGGCCTGGGCCAGCGGCTCGAAGAGTCCCGCCGACACGCCCGGTCGGTCGGGAACCTTGCGCACGGTGACCTTGGCCTCGCTCACGTCGGTGACGACACCGGAGATGATGGGATCTTCCATGGAAGGCTCCTGACTGGTGACCCAAGTGCCCGGTTCCCACGTGAAGCTGGACCGAACCTGGATGGGGACATTGTGATTGCGGGCGAACTCGACCGAGCGCAACGCCAGCACCTTGCTGCCGGCACCGGCCATCTCGAGCATCTCGTCGAAGTTGATGTGCTGGAGCTTGCGAGCTTGTGGCACGATGCGCGGATCGGCGCTGAACACGCCCGTGACGTCGGTGTAGATCTCGCAACTGTCGGCGTTCAAGGCGGCGGCCAGAGCCACGGCGGTGGTGTCGGATCCGCCACGACCGAGTGTGGTGATCTCGCGTTCGGTGCTGACACCCTGGAAGCCGGCCACCACGCACACCTTGCCCTGGGCCAGGGCCTCGCGGGCGCGATCGCCCTTCACTTCGAGGATCTTGGCCTTGGTGTGCACCGTGTCGGTGATGATGCCCACCTGACTACCGGTGAAGCTGACCGCCTCGATTCCGAGGTCGGCCAGAGCCATGCACACCAACGCCATGGAGATGCGCTCGCCGGTGGTGAGGAGCATGTCCATCTCGCGGGCCGGCTGGGTGGACGACACGTCGTTGGCCAACTTGATGAGGTTGTCGGTGGACTTGCCCATGGCCGAGACCACCACCACGACGTCGTTGCCGTGGCGCTTGGTGAACGCCACGTGTTCGGCCACGGCGCGGATGCGCTCGGGGTCGGCCACCGAGGTGCCTCCGAATTTCTGGACAATCAACGCCACAAGGGAGTCAGGCTATCCGCCGATGGGCATCGCCGGCGTTGCACGGCTAGCCTTTCCCACTCGTGGGAACCGCAAAACGCGAACGCAAGAAGTCCAACCGTCAGCTCGGCCGTGAGCAGCAACTCCAGGCCGCTCGTCGCCAGAAGACCAGCCGCACGATCATCCGCGCCGTCTCGGCCGTCATCGTGATCGTGGCCGTCTTCTTCGGCATCGCCTTCCTCACCGACGACGGCGAGGACACCGCTCCGACCACCACGGTCACCCCGGCCGGCTACGTCACCACGGTCCCCGAGGGTTCGACCACCACCACGGTCCCCGCCGCGTTCGTCTACGGCACCACCGAGTGCCCACCGGCCGAGGGTGCCGCCGAGCAGACGCAGGAATTCTCGGACTCCTTCCAGCTCTGCATCGACCCCACCAAGACCTACACCGCCACGGTCACCACCAACTTCGGTGAGTACACCGCGGTGCTCGACCCGGCCAAGGCCCCCGGCACCGTGAACAACTTCGTCAGCCTCGCGCGATCGAAGTATTTCGACGGCACGAACTGCCACCGCGCCATCCCCGACTTCATGGTGCAGTGCGGTGACCCCACCGCCACCGGCTCGGGTGGCCCCGGCTACAAGTTCGCCGACGAATTGCCCGCCGCGGGCGAGTACAAGATCGGTTCGCTGGCCATGGCCAACTCCGGCCCGAACACGAACGGCAGTCAGTTCTTCGTCATCACCGGCGATCAGGGCGTCTCGTTGCCCCCGAGCTACACGCTGTTCGGTCAGGTCACCGACGGTCTCGACACCACCGTGTTCGACATGAACATGGCCGGCAACGACGACCCGAGCGCCAACGGTGTGCCGCCCAAGGGCGAGATCAAGATCATCTCGATCACCATCGCCGAATCCTGATCGTCAACCCAGCCCGAACTCGCTCAACATCACCGGTCGCCCCTCGTCGATGCTGCGATGGGCCGCGGCACCCACCGCCACGCTCCACAGGCCGTCGCTGACGCTCACCTCGGCGCCGGTTCCGTCGCGCACGGCGTCGCAGAAGCGCGCCACCTCCACGTAACTGGCCCCGAAGTGGAAGCCCGCGTGGGCCACCGACGGATCCATGGCCGCGGGCACGGACCGCACCGACCGATCGGCCCGCCTGCCCACGTGAACCAATCCGTCGCCGGGCAACGCGGTCTCGGCCTTGCCCCGCGAACCGACGGCCACGATCTCCTGCTCGTTGCGACCGGCTTCGGCGAACATGCACAGGTCCAGGCTGGCCCGCACGCCGTTGTCGTAGTCCACGATCACGTAGGCGTTGTCCAGGATGTCGCTGCGCTCACCGTCGTACACCTCGTCGAGGTGGTTCACGTCCTGAGCGCCACTGGCGTACACCCGCGTCGGTTGCGCGCCCACGGCCAGGTTCATCAGGTCGAAGAAGTGACAGCACTTCTCCACCAGGGTTCCGCCGGTGTTGCGACTGAAACGATTCCAGTTGTCCACCTTCACCAGGAACGGGAAGCG
>WLEG01000165.1 GCA_009704425.1 Actinomycetota bacterium
CGCGTGAGGGCGTCGATCCATTCGAGGCTGAGATAGCGCACGGTGCCGTTGCTCATGGCTCCGTAGTCTGCCGGACGATGGCCGATTCCGATCGTGAGGAGCAGGCGCATTCGGACGCCCTCACGGAGGAATGGTCCTTCGCGTGGTGGGACCGGTCGATCTCGAGTGGCGGCTACACGTCGTACCGTCTTCGTCGCGGGGCGACGTCGTGGTATTGCTGGGGTTGGTGGCGACACGGTCGTCCCCTCATGCACGTCGTGGAGTTCGACATACCCCGACGTGCGGATCCGATGATCGCCAAGGCCGAGGCCATGTGGGCGGAGTACACGTGCGAGTCACCGATGGAGCAGTGGACGATCGGGAACGAGACCCACGCGGTGGAGTTGGACGACCCCGAGGAGGCCTTGGGTCGCGTGCGCGGAACGCTCGTTCCGATGGCCAGCGACCTCGAGTGGTACGCGACGGATCCGGTGCGGCCGATCGCCGACGGCTATCGGCAACGAGGCGTGTTGTTGGGAGACGTGGAGACCGTGGACGGTCCCGTGGAGATCGCCGAGTGCGCCGCGGTCCGCACGCATCGCTGGTCGACGGGGACACTGTCGGTCGATCCGTTCGACGTGGTTCTCGCGCATCTGGAGGCGCGGATGCCGTTCCGCTTTCCCGACGGATCGGTGCTGGACCTGGTGGCCACACCCGACGGATGGGCGCGTCGGTCCTGAACGATCAGTGCGCGTGCTTGTGCCGTCGATGGCGGGCGAACTCGATGACCATCGGAAGCACGGACATGAAGACGATCACCAACGAGGCGATCTCGATGTTGTCCTTCACCCACGAGATGTCGCCCAAGTAGTGGCCGAGCGTGGTGAGCCCGGCGCCCCACACGATGCCACCGACGATGTTGTACGTGACGAAGGTGCGGTACCGCATGTTGCTGACCCCGGCCACGATGGGGGCGAAGGTGCGCACGATGGGCACGAAGCGCGCCATCACGATGGTCTTGGAACCGTGCTTGTCCATGAAGTCGTGGGCCTTGGTCACGTGCGACGGCTTGAACAGTCGACTCTCCTCACGTTGGAAGAGGCTGGGACCCACCTTGCGTCCGAACATGTATCCCACTTGGTCGCCGATGACGGCCGCCAACACCACCACGACCGCGACGAGCGGCAACGACGGCAGCGAATCCGGCTTCACGCTCAGGGCCGCGGGGCCGGCCGCCGACGTGAGGAAGCCGGCGATGAACAGGAGCGAGTCTCCCGGGAGGAAGAAGCCGACGAGCAGTCCGGACTCGGCGAACACGATGGCGGCCAGGATGGCCAGACCACCGCTCTCGATCCAGGCTTCGACGTTGAACAGAGCGAGCATGCGCCGACGCTAGTTCGCCGGAAAAGCAAAGAGGCGCTCCGGTTGCCCGGAGCGCCTCTTCGACGAGTGTCGGATGATCAGGCTTTGCTGGATGCCAAGCTGCTGATGCTCTCGGTCTTGCGACCCGAGAAGATCACCGATCCGATGAGCACCACGAGGGCGGCACCGGCGATCGCGTAACGCAGACCGTCGTTGTCCTGCTGGGTGATGATGGCCGGAAGGATCAACAACGACACCAGGTTCATCACCTTGATGAGCGGGTTGAGCGCCGGGCCGGCGGTGTCCTTGAAGGGGTCGCCCACGGTGTCGCCGATGACGGCGGCCTTGTGCGAGTCGCTTCCCTTACCGCCGTGGTGGCCGTCCTCGATGTACTTCTTGGCGTTGTCCCAGGCGCCACCGGCGTTGCTGAGATAGTTCGCCATGAGCTGGCCGACGAGGATGACCGCGGCCAGGAACGCGCCGAGCGCCTTCCAGTCGATGCCGAAGCCGATGACGACGGGCGTGAGCACCGCCAGCAGAGCCGGGGTGGTCAACTCGCGCAGCGACGCCTTGGTGCAGATGTCGATGACCGGGCCGTAGTCGGGCTGCTTGGTGCCCGCCATGATGCCGCCGTCGGCGAACTGGTTGCGGACTTCCTGCACCACCACGCCGGCGGTGCGACCCACGGCGCGAATGGCCAGAGCCGAGAACAGGAACGGCACCGCGCCACCGATGAGCAGACCGATGAAGATCTTGGGCTCGGCGACGTTGATGGCCAACTGCGGAAGAGTGAACACGCCGTCGGCGAGGTTCTTCACGCCGTCGACCAGCGGCTCACCAAGTTTCAGCAAGGGGTTCGCGTCCACGTCGGCTTGGGTGGCTTTCAGGCTCGCACCGGCGATCTCGATGAACGAGGCGAACAGGGCCACGGCGGCGATGACCGCCGAACCGATGGCGAAGCCCTTGGTGACGGCCTTGGTGGTGTTACCCACCGCGTCGAGGGCCACCATGATCTTCTCGGGCTCACCGTGGAACTCGCCCGACATCTCGGCGATGCCGGCCGCGTTGTCACTGACCGGGCCGAAGGTGTCCTCGGACACGATCACACCGGTGGTGGCCAACATTCCCATGCCGCACAGGGCGACCAGGTAGAAGCTGAAGGTGAGGTTTCCGCCACCCAGACCGATGGCCACACCGATGGCCACGGCGATGGCGACCACCGCGTACACCGAGCTCTCGAGACCCGAGGCGGTTCCCGACAACACCACGGTGGCGGGGCCGGTCTCGGAGGACTCGGCGATCTCCTTCACCGGGCGGTAATGGGTGCTGGTGTAGTACTCGGTCAGACGGCTGACCAACTGGGCCAGGATGAGGCCCACGGCCACCGCGCCGAACACGCGCCAACCGACGCCGCCCAGCAACACGACCTTGCCTTCGTCGTCCATGATGCCCTTGTCGTTGCCGACGTAGGCCAGAGCCAGCGCCAGGGTGCCGACCAGGGTGAGAACACCGGCCACGAGGAAGCCGCGGTTGATGGGCTTGAGCGCGTCGGTCTCGCCTTCCTTGGCCTTCACGGCGAAGACGCCGGCGATGGAGGCGATCACGCCGATGGCGCGAGCGGCCAACGGGAACACCAGACCGAGGGCCGGGTTCAGGCCGACCGAGTTGAACGCGGCCACACCGAGGATGATCGAGGCCACCAGGGTGACTTCGTACGACTCGAAGAGGTCGGCGGCCATACCGGCGCAGTCGCCCACGTTGTCGCCCACGTTGTCGGCGATGGTGGCCGGGTTGCGGGGGTCGTCCTCGGGGATGCCGGCTTCGACCTTGCCCACCAGGTCGGCGCCGACGTCGGCGGCCTTGGTGAAGATGCCACCGCCGACGCGCAGGAAGAGCGCCAGCAACGAACCACCGAATCCGAAGCCCACCAGGATCACCGACGAGGTGTTCTGGAACACCATGATGATGGCGGTGGCGCCCAGCAGGCCGAGGCCCACCGTGAACATGCCGGCCACACCACCGGTGCGGAAGGCCACGGTGAGGGCGCGGGGCATGCTGTTGCTCAGTGCGGCCGCGGCGGTGCGGACGTTGCCCTTGGTGGCCAGGGTCATACCGATGTAACCGGTGAGACCCGATGCCGCACATCCAAGGATGAACGCCACGGTGCGCCACAGACCGGCTTCACCGCGGGACAGCGCGATGGTGTCGTCCGGCTTCAGGATCTTGGTGGACGTGACGAACACGATGACGGCCAGCGGGATCAGGATGACCGCGATGGTCTTGAACTGGCGCTTGAGGTAGGCGAGCGCCCCCTCCTGGATCGCCTTGGCGATCTCGATCATCTTCGGGGAGCCTTGGCTCTCGGACAGGACCTTCTTGACGAGGAAGAAACCCACTCCGAGGGCGAGGAGGGCGGCGGCTGCGGACAACCACAGAACGGCCCATTCACCACCCTTCAGCGTGAAGCTCTGCCAACCGCCTTCTGCGGCAATAAGTGAAAACACCAGTTCTCTCCTCGAGACACTCGGGGGCGGTCCGGTTGACCGCCCTGCCAGGGGCGAGTGGATTGTAGAGACTCCGAGGCCCGGAGAACGAGATATCGATGAATCGGGCCGGGCGGGCGGGGCGGGCGGGTCGGGTGCAATGGGTTCGGGGGCGCCTTTGTGACTGTTGGCTCCGGCGACGGATACGTCGGGGACGATTTCGGGGTCCCGAGCGACAGAGGAGTAGCGTCTGGGCACGTTCACCGCGCGGTGGACGGCTGGTGGCCCAGGTGGGCCGTTCGGGAAAGGCGCAGGACACGATGGCGCAGACAATCACCAAGAGGGGTCCGGTTTCGGGCACCGCGGTCGCTCGGTCGGCGCGCAAGCGCAAACCCTTCCTCCTCGACCTGTATGGCACGGCCGTGGGCAAGAAGTACGCCATGGCCATCACCGGCATCGGCCTCATCGGCTTCGTGGTCTTCCACATGATCGGCAACCTCAAGATGTACATGGGTGCCTCGGATCTGAACCATTACGCCCACTTCCTGGAGAAGTTGCTGTACCCGATCCTGCCCGAGAAGGCCATGCTCTGGATCCTGCGCGCCGGCCTCATCGCCATGCTCCTGTTGCACCTGCACGCCGCCTACACGTTGACCGTGCTCAACCGTCGGGCCCGTCCGGTGAAGTACCAGAGCGAGCGCGATTATCAGGTGGCCAGCTTCGCCAGCCGGTCGATGCGCCTCACGGGCATCGTGGTTCTGTTGTTCGTGATCTGGCACCTGCTCGACCTCACCTTCGGTGCCGGCTCCATCAACTCCTACACCGGCAGCAAGATCGCCGATGGTCCCGATGCCGGTCTGAAGGACGTCTACGGCGCCGTGGTGGTCAGCCTCGAGCGCGTCCCAGTGGCCATCTTCTACGTGCTGGCCAACATCATGTTGGGCACCCACCTCTTCCACGGCGTGTGGAGCCTCTTTCAGTCGCTCGGTTGGAACAATCCCAAGTTCAACAAGTGGCGCACGGGTGCGGCCACGGGCATCGCGACGCTGGTCGTCGTCGGAAACGTTTCTTTCCCCATCGCAGTACTCGCCGGAATCGTCGGCTGA
>WLEG01000166.1 GCA_009704425.1 Actinomycetota bacterium
GCACGTCAACCACGACACGGTCGACATCGTCGTGACGGGTCGGGGTTTGCGGGCCCGCGAGGGTGATGCCGGTCAGTTCTGCTTCGTTCGGCCATTGGCGTCCGGTCTGTGGTGGCAATCTCACCCGTTCTCCATGTCGGCGGCGCCCACCGTCGGGCGAATCCGATTCACCGTCAAGGACCGTGGTGACGCGACCCGTTCGATCACCGCGCTGAAGCCGGGAACACGGGTGATGGTGGAAGGTCCGTTCGGTGTGGTCACGCCCGACGTGTTGGACGGGGCCAAGGCCCTGTTCGTCGTCGGGGGCGTCGGGGTGGCCCCGGTGTTGGCGATGTTGGAGCGACTCGGTCCGGACCACGAACCGGTGGTGTTGTATCGGGCGCACAGCGAAAAAGACCTGGTGCACCTCGACGACCTGCGCGCGGCCGCCGAACGTCTGGGTGGTCGTCTGCTGACGCTGGTGGGCCCCACCGCGAAGCTCGCGGTGTCGGATCCGTTCTCGGCCCGCGTGCTGACCGCGGCGATTCCCGACGTGGCGGATCGCGCCGTGGTGATGTGCGGCCCCGACCGGTTGCTGCACGCGGCACGCGCGGGCCTACGAGCGGCCGGAGTCCCCAAGAGCCGCATCCATTCCGAACACTCCTGGTGGTGAGACCCATGAACGCCACCGATCGACAACAGAATCGAGGATCCGTGAAACGAAACGACACGTTCGCCCGGCGAGTGGTGCCGGCCCTGACCCTCATCGGCGTCAGTGGCGGTCTTCTGGCCGCCCTCGACCGTCCGAGCGACGGTCTGGAAACCGCGGTCGGTCCGCCGCTGACCACCGGCACCGGTGCGACGACAGTGACCGTTCTTCCCACGACGGCCCCGGGCTCGGACCCGGCGACGACGGCGACCACCGTCGCGGGTGCCCAGAATCCGGCGACCCCGACACCGGCTCCCACCGCGGCGCCGGTGGTGGAGACCACCGTGCCTCCGGCTCCGACGCCCGCGGCATGTGGGGGGATGATTCCCGGACCCACGATCGACACCAAGTACGGACCCGTTCAGGTGCAGGCGTCGGTGGACGGTACGGGTTTCGTGTGCTCGGCCCAGGGCGTGGTGTGGCCCACCCGCGATCGCGAGTCGGTGGACATCAACAACCAAGCCGTGCCGTTGCTCGACCAGTGGGCGGCCTATCAACACGACGCCTCGTTCAGTTCCATCTCGGGAGCGACCTACACCTCGAAGGCCTACAAGCAGTCGTTGCAGGCCATCATCGACGCGGCGCGGGCCTGACATGACCACTCTCGTCGCTCCGGTTCGTCGCTCGCACGCGGTGATGGGTTCGGTGGCCAGCGTGCACGTGCACGACGTCGCGAGCGAGACATCGGTGGGAACGGTCATCGACCACGTGCTCACCGAGTTGGAACGACTCGAGTCGGTTTTCTCCACCTTTCGCCCCGACAGCGAGATCTCCCGCATCAACAGAGGCGAGATGCATCATCTGGACGCCAGTCGCGAGGTCATCGACGTCCTGGACGCGTGCGTGTTCATGGAGTCGATCAGTTCGGGCGCGTTCTCGTGCCGGCGCGCGGACGGATCACTCGATCCTGCGGGCTTCGTGAAGGGTTGGGCCGTCGAGCGAGCGGCCCGACGTCTGGACGAAGCCGGATTGCGTCACTGGTGTCTGTCGCTCGGCGGCGACATGCAGATGGGCGACGCCCCCGACGTCCATGACGACGAACCCCGGGGCTGGAAGATCGGCATCGCTGATCCGTCCGACCGTGGACGCGTCGTGTCCGGGTTGCTCGTGCAACGCGGTGCGGTGGCGACGTCGGGTACGGCGGAACGCGGGCGACACATCGTCGATCCGCGCACGGGCGCGCCTGCCGAACATTGGGCGTCGTTCACCGTGTGTGGGCCCAGCCTCACATGGGCCGACGCCTTCGCGACCACCGCCTGTGTGATGGGCGAGTCGGGGATCGAATGGGTGCACCGGTTCGAGGGATACACCGCGCTCGGTGTGCGTCCCGACGGATCGTTGGTCACCATCTGACGGTCGTCCCGCCTCCGGCGCTCGACGTCACAACGATGTGGCGAAGCGAGCCTCCTCGCGTTCGCGCAGGGCAATGTTGACCTGTTGGCGTTCCAGGACCTGTTCGAGCGTCTTGGTGGACTGCGGAATGGAGTGATCGGCGAAGAAGTCCCGGGCCTGCGCGCCGAGAGCTGCGGTGTTCAGGGTCGTCAGTGGCTGCACCATGCGAATGATCGTGTTCACGGGGAAGGTGGCGTTGGCGTGCTCCCAGTTCTCCCGCACGAACGTCCAGGCGATCGAGCCGTGGAGTCGATTCTGCATCGCGCGAGCCAGAACGAACGGTGCGTTCTGCGACTTCACCTCACCGCTCAGGGCGAAGCGACAGGTCTCCGCGACCAGGTTCGCGTCGTCGAAGTCGGCCAGTGCGTAGAGGTAGCGAAGTTGTTCCTGCGGGGTGCGGGCGGTCCGGAAGAGGTCCCGGAGCCGTCGGTAGTCGTCGGAGACGCCCGTGGCGGCCAACACCGACGTGGCCGCCGCCGCCAGTTCCGGGTGCACGTCGGTGGCGTCGCCGAGGGACCGTTCGAAGATCGAACGGCACCGCTCGCGGGCGTCTTCGTCGCCACCGTTCACGGCGAGCAACGTCACCAACAAGCCGCGCAGTTTCGATCGCAGGTCGTCGTCCGTGGGCCGCGGGTCCCAGCCGATGTCGCTCACCGCATCGGCCACGATCGCGCGCACTCGCTCCCGCAGGCGGGGTTGGTGCGACTCGGGAAGGATGCGAACGAGGCCCCGCAACCCGATGGCGATGGCCTGCCACACGGCGAGTGCGCGCTCGTCGGTGAAGTCGGAGACCAGTTCGAGATAGTCCGCGGCGGTCAGACGACCGGCGACCACGGCGTTCCATGCGTCGTCCACCAGGTTGTAACGCTCGACCGTGGTCATGCCGGCCACCACGTCGTGCGACAGACGCGCGAGCAACTCGGGGGAGTAGTCGACGCGATAGAAGCCGTGTCCCTCGGCGTTCACGACCACGGCGGCCGCGGGGTCGTCCAGACGCACGCGCAACTCCTCGGAGGTCATGAGGTGCTTCGTGGTGGATCCGTTCACCCGGATGTGAACGGGAACGAGCCAGGTTTGACGGGCTCGAATCTCGGGATCGAAGCCGAAACGCTGTTGACGCAGAACGAGGTCGTGTCCGTCGATCCGAGCTCCGATGAGCGGATAGCCGGGCTGCCAGATCCAGGAGTCCATGAGCGCGCGCACGGGTTCGCCACCGCCGTCGGCCTCGACCGTGGCCTCGATGGCATCCCACAGGTCGGAGGTTTCGGTGTTGCCGTAGCTGTGCGTGCGCAGATAGTGGCGGATGCCGTCGCGGAACCGGCTCTCGCCCAGATACTGCTCGAGCATGCGCAGGATCGATCCACCCTTTTCGTAGGTGAGGACGTCGAACATTCCCTCGCAGTCGTCGGGAGAACGAACCTCGAACTCGATCGGGCGGGTGTTCGCCAGCGAATCGGTGTCGAAGGCCGCCGTCCGATCGAGGGAGAAGGTGGTCCAACGATCCCAGTCGGGTCGATAGGCGGCGCACGCCGCCACCTCCATGAACGTGGCGAAGGCTTCGTTCAACCAGATGCCGTTCCACCATTTCATGGTGACGAGATCACCGAACCACATGTGCGCCAGCTCGTGGCTCACCACGTCGGCGACCAGCTGCTGCTCCGACTGGGTGCTCGTCGCGGGGTCGACGAGCAACAGCGACTCGCGATACGTGATGCAACCCACGTTCTCCATCGCTCCGGCGGCGAAGTCGGGTAGGGCGACCATGTCGATCTTGGCGTCCGGATACGGAATGCCGTAGTACTCCACGAACCAGCGCAGGCTCTTGGCGCCGACGTCGAGGCCGAACTCGGTGAGATGCGACTTGCCGGGGACGTGGACCAGGCGAAGGGGCACTCCGTCCACGTCGACGGTCGGTGTGGCCTCCAGTGGGCCGACGACGAAAGCCACGAGATAGGTGCTCATGGGCATCGTGTCGGCGAAGCGCACGAGGCTCTTGTTTCTTCCGTCGTCGGCGACGAACGCGCTTCGCTCGATCTCGGGTCCGTTGCTGATGGCGAGATGATCGGGATCACAGGCGATGGTGACCGCGAAAACCGCCTTGAAGTCCGGTTCGTCGAAACAGGGGAAGGCGCGCCGGCAGTCGGTGGACTGCATCTGCGACGCGGCGACGACGTGCTCCACGCCGGCGTCGTCCCGGTAGGTGCTGCGATAGAAGCCGCGCAACTTGTCGTTGAGCGTCCCGGTGAACGCGATGTCGATCATCGACGTGCCCGCGGGAACGTCCTCGGTCGTGCTCACGATCAGCCGTTCGTTCTCGACGTCGAGAGCGTGAATCGCGGGGGCTCCGTCGACGAACACGGAGGTGACGTCCAGTTCCTTGGCGTTGAGCGCGATGAGCCGGGTGGCGACCTCGACGGTGGTCTCGATCAGCACGCGGCCGGAGAACGTGGCGGCATCGAGGTCGGGCTCCAGGTGCACCTCGTAGCGACGCGGCAGAACGTGGCGGGGCAGGCGAAAAGGATCGAGATCGGAGCGGGATTCGGGCGCGTGGGTCACGGGGGCATGGTAGTTCCCGTCTCCGAAGGAATCGTTTGGCGCGACCGGACCGTCCGGGGCAAGTAGCGTTCGGTGACGTGCCCGCCACCCCCGCTCAACGACCGGCCCGCTACGACGTGGTCGGCATCGGCAACGCGCTCGTCGACGTGATCGCCAACGCCGATGACGATTTCATCGCTCGTGAGTCGTTGGTAAAGGGTTCCATGACCCTGGTGGACACCGACCGCGCGCTTCACCTCTACAAGGCTCTCGGGTCGGGGGTCGAGATGAGCGGCGGGTCCGCGGCC
>WLEG01000167.1 GCA_009704425.1 Actinomycetota bacterium
ATGCTCTTCTGACCCAGACCCGGGGTCGGGTACGAGTAGTGGACCTTGTCCCCCACCCGCAACCAATGCTGGTGTCCGGTGCGCACGCACACGATGTCGCCGGGCATCACCGTGATCCCTCCGAGGGCCGCCGCCTTGTCCAGATCGTCTCCACCAATGGCGTGGGCATCGTCGAAGAAGTCGACGCCGTGGAGACGGGCGATGTCGAGCAGGATTCCGCGCGACACCACCGGCCCCACCTTCTCGATACCCAACTCGGTGCTTCCGGTTTCGTCGGTGGTGGTGTCGGACAGGCCGTTGTACAGCAGCCCGTCGTAACCGACGTGCGCCAACGAATCCAGGTGCGTCGACGCTTGGACACCCATGGTCACCGCGTCGTCGCTGGAGGTGAAGTCGCCCGGGTCCCCCGACATCGAGTGATTCAGCGAGATCATCTTGCGTTCGGGGTTCACGCGGCCCGGGATGAATCCCAACTGCGGTCCGTCCTCGTCGAAGGGATACGTGAGCGAGAACACCTTGCCCTGTCGGGCGGAGGCCATGCCACGGCGCACCGCCGCCTCGTCGATGAGGTTCAAGGTGCCCCGTCGGTCGTCCGCGCCCCAGCGACCCCAGTTGGAAACTCGGGCCGCCATTTCGCGCAGGTAGTCGGGCATCGTCATGTCGTCTCCTCCCCCTCAGCCGTACACCAACTCGGCCATCGTGCGCAGAGTGTCGGGCGAACCACCGATGATCAACGTGGTCACCTTGCTCTCCTTCCACGCGGCGAGATCGTCGCGGATCTTGGCCGCCGGTCCCACCAGGCAGATCTCGTCCACCATTTCCCTGGGCACCGCGGCGATGGCCTCTTCCTGCTTCCCGTTCAGGAACAGGTTCTGGATCTTGTCGACGGCCTCCTCGTAACCGAGACGGCGGAACACGTCGGCATGGAAGTTCATTTCCTGGGCTCCCATCCCCCCGACGTACAGCGCGATCGTCGGTCGGGCCCGGTTGTAGGCGGCCTCGATGTCGTCGTCGATGAAGGTGGTGGCCATCGCCAGAATCTCGAAGTCCTCCGGGGTGCGACGCGCGCCGGGACGGGCGAACCCCTCGGCCAGATGCTGCGCGTACATGCCCTCGTGTCGTGGCGCGTAGAAGATCGGGTACCAGCCATCGGCGATCTCGGCCGCCATGGCGACGTTCTTCGGACCTTCGGCGCCCAGGAAGATGGGAAGGTCCGCACGAACGGGATGCGTCATCACGTTGAGTGCCTTACCCAGACCCATGCCGTCGCGGGCGGGGATCGGATACTCCGGCCCGGCATTAGTGAGGCGCTCCTCGCGCTTCAGGATCTTGCGGATGATGTCGACGTACTCGCGGGTGCGCGCCAAGGGCTTGTTGAAACGCTGGCCGTACCAACCCTCGACCACCTGCGGTCCGCTCACTCCCAGGCCCAGGCAGAACCGGCCCCCGGACAGGTGGTCCATGGTGATGGCCGCCATCGCGGTGGCCGTCGCGGTGCGCGCCGAGATCTGCACGATGTTCGTCGCGAGCCGAAGCTTGGTGGTACCCGCACCCCACCACGCCAACGGGGAGATGGCGTCACTCCCCCACGACTCGGCGGTGAACACCGAGTCGTAGCCGAGGGCCTCGATCATGGTGAGGGTCTCGGGAATCCCGACCGGCATCGAACGTCCCCAGTAACCGATGTGCCAACCGAGTTTCAGATCCTTCGTCATGGAAATTTGACCCTAGTTGGCAAGGGCAATTCGGGTGGTCTTCTGCTAGAACCGACAGGAACCAAACCCGGGGGTCAGGATGGAAATCGGATACACCGAAGAGCAGGACGCCATGCGCTCGGAGCTGCGTGGCTACTACGAAAAGCTGCTGGACGAGGCCACCGTGGCCGAACTCAACAACAGCCACGGCATCGGCAAGGGACCGCGCCGGGTGTGGAAGCAGATGTGCGCCGACGGCTGGGCGGGCATCGGCTGGCCCAAGGAGTTCGGCGGCCAAGGTCGTAGCGCCATCGAGCAGTTCATCTTCTTCGACGAGTCCATGCGCGCCGGAGCGCCCGTGCCCATGCTCAGCATCAACACCGTCGGCCCGACCATCATGAACTTCGGCACCGACCAGCAGAAGGATTTCTTCCTGCCCAAAATCCTGGCCGGTGACATCCACTTCTGCATCGGCTACAGCGAACCCAACGCCGGTACCGACCTCGCCTCGCTCCAGACCCGCGCTGTGCGCGACGGCGACGTGTACGTGGTGAACGGCCAGAAGATGTGGACCTCGCTGTCGAGCGACGCCGACTACTGCTGGCTCGCCGTGCGCACCGATGCCGATGCCGCCAAGCACAAGGGCATCAGCATCCTGATCATGCCCATGAACACCCCCGGCATCACCCTTCAGAAGTTGAACCTCATCGGCGAGCACGACATCAACGCGATGTTCCTCGACGACGTTCGTATTCCCGTCGAGAACTGCGTCGGTGGCGAGAACAAGGGTTGGACCCTCATCACCAATCAGCTGAATCACGAGCGCGTCACCCTGTGCTCCACCGGAGTGGTCGAGCGCGCGCTGGCCGACACGTTGGAATGGGCCAAGAAGACCAACCTGCCCGACGGGCGTCGTGTCGCCGACCAGGAGTGGGTGCAGCTGAACTTCGCCCGCGTGCACGCCAAGCTCGACGTGTTGCGACTCATGAACTGGCAGTCCGCCTGGGAGGCCACGCAGGGCAAGCTGGACGTCGGGCACTGCTCGTCCATCAAGGTGTACGGCACCGAGTTCTACCTCGAGGCCTTCCGTCTGTTGTTCGAGATCCTCGGGCCGCCCGGATACCTGAAGCAGGGAACACCGGGATCGGTGTTGCGGGCCCGCCTCGAGAGTCTCTACCGCGGCATGTTGATCCTCACCTTCGGTGGTGGCACGAACGAGATGCAGCGAGACCTCATCACCATGTTCTCGCTCGGATTCCCGAGGGCGGCCCGCTGATGGACTTTTCGCTGAACTCCGACCAGAACGAACTGCGCGCCCTCGCGCGTCAGATCCTGAACGACACCTGCACCACCGAACACCTGAAGTCGGTCGCCACCACCGAGAGCGGAACCGACCTGGCGTTGTGGCGCACCCTGGCCGATGCCGGTCTGGTGGGCATCGCGTTGCCCGAGTCGGTGGGTGGCGGTGGCATGGGCATCATCGAAGCCTCGGTGGTGCTCGAGGAGATCGGACGCGTCGCCGCTCCGGTTCCCGCCCTCGCCGTGATGGCCTTGGCCGCGCCCGCCTTGGTGGACTACCCCGAGTTGCTCGCGGGCGTCGCCACCGGAGAGGTCATCGTCACCGCCGCCGTCCACGAACCGGTCGGTGACGCGTTCACGCCCGCCACCGTGGTGGAGAACGGCAAGATCACGGGCACCAAGGTCTGCGTGCCACACGGACTTCTCGCCACGCGTTTCGTGGTCACCGCCGCCGACGGTTTGTATTGCGTCGAAGCCGACGACCCGAAGGTGACGATCACCCGGCAGGACACCACGTCCGGCGTCCCCGACGCCATGGTCGAGTTCAACGGCGCGACCGCGAAGTGTCTGGGTAATCCCGACGCGACGCACGCCATGCTGAACCGCGGCATGTCCGCGGCGACCATCATGACGTCGGGCGCGTGTCAGGCCGCCTTGTTGTTGATGGCCGAGTACACCAAGGGCCGCCAGCAGTTCGACAAGATCATCGCGTCGTTCCAGGCCGTTTCACAGCGCGCCGGTGACGCGTACATCGACACCGAAGGCGTGCGCCTCACCGCGTGGCAGGCCGCATGGCGACTGAGCGAAGGTCTGCCCGCGGACGAAGCGTTGCTGTCCGCGAAGTTCTGGGCGGCCGAAGGTGGCTGGCGCGTCATGCACGGCGCCCACCACGTTCACGGTGGTGTGGGCGTCGACCGCGACTACCCGCTGCACCGCTTCTTCCTGCTGCACAAGCAGCTCGAGCTGCAACTGGGCTCCACCCAGCCCAGCTTGGCCCGTTTGGGTCGACTGCTCGTGGGCTGAGTCCCGTGGCGCAACCGATCCCGAACCCGCATCCGATCCTCCCCGACAATCCGGAGTATCTGCCCATCCACACGCGCAACTACGAGGTGCGCGCGTTCAAGGTGAGTGACACCGAGATCCTGTTGTGGGGGGCCGTGCGCGACGACAAGCCGGCCGGCATGTACGTGATGGACGACCCGGAGCCGCTCACGATTCACCACATGGTCGTGCAACTGCGCGTGTCGTTCCCGATGATGGAGATCGTCGACGCCTCGGCCGAGTTGAAGGAGTTCCCGCATCACGAGTGCCCGGGCATCGGCATCAAGTACAAGCAACTCGTGGGGCTGTCCATCGCGCGCGGGTTCACACACAAGGTGCGCGAACTGTTCGGCGGTCCGAGGGGTTGCACCCACACCACCGCGCTGTTGCAGGCCATGGGCCCGGTGGCCATTCAATGCGGCTGGAGCATGAGGGTGCTGAAGATGACCGAACTCGCCACGTCGGGCGCCCCCAAGCCCGAGTTCACGCCGGAGTCCCGCGAGATGGCGTTCAAGTCCAACTTGAACACCTGCCACATCTGGGACGAGGACGGAGAACACGTGCGCACCATCCGTGCCGGTGGTGACATCGGCGCGCCACTGTCGGTCACGAAGCGACTGATCAAGTTGGGCCGCGATCCCGAGGAATGGAATCGCATCCGCGGTTGAGCCGGTCAGGCGTAGGGGAAGTCGACGTTCTCGGCCAACGCGTATTGGATGGCGTCGATCAACGCGGCGATGTCCTCGAAGTCGGGGCGTCCGGGATTGATCAACGGTGGCGCGAGCCCGACCGATTCCTTCACGGCGGCACCGTCCTGCAGGCGCTCGACGAGGAACGAGAATTCGTCGGTGTTCAACGACGTGCGCACCGTCCAGCGC
>WLEG01000168.1 GCA_009704425.1 Actinomycetota bacterium
CTCCGACATGATTCCCGGTCGCCCGATGAACCTCGACGCCGGAGATCCCGGTCGCGCCGACATCTTCACGCGACTGCTCAAGAATCGTGTCGTCATGCTGGGAACCGACGTCAACGACGACATCGCCAATCAGCTGTGCGCACAGTTGCTCTACCTCGAGGGCGAGGATGCCGACGCCGACATCTGGCTGTACATCAACAGCCCCGGTGGCTCCGTCACGGCCGGCATGGCCATCTACGACACCATGCAGTTCGTCAGTTGCGACGTGGCCACCGTGTGCATGGGGCTCGCCGCCTCGATGGGTCAGTTCCTGCTCACCGCCGGGGCCAAGGGCAAGCGCTACACGTTGCCGAACGCGCGCATCATGATGCACCAGCCGCTCGCCGGTCTACGTGGTCAGGCCACCGACATCTCCATCCAGGTGGAGCAACTCGGGTACACCAAGAAGCGCATGGCCGAGCTCACCTCGTTCCACAGTGGACAGACGCTCGAGCGCATTCAGGCCGACGCCGAGCGTGACCGTTGGTTCACGGCCGAGCAGGCCAAGGAATACGGTCTGGTCGACAAGGTCATCCTGAAGCGCGGCGAGATCATCTGATCCGTCAGGGCGTCGTGCTCGGCGCCACCGTCGTCACGAGTGCCGGAACGGTCGTCGCGATGATGGGAACCGTCGTCGCCACGGTGGTGTCCGGTCCCTCCACGCCGATCACGTCGGGCATGGTGACGCCGCAGGTGGATTCCACCCAGCGCGCCACCTCACGGGCACTGCGCTCGGCTTTGTACGCGGCGTCGGCCAGGTCCTGACGACTACGGGGGTCCTCGAAGTCGACGTCCTCGGCGGCACGCAGGAGTTCGGTGATGACGTGCCAGTCCTCGCGAATGGCCAGCGGCGTGATGCCGTCGAGCTTCTCGTAGCGATCGACCAGGTCGCCGATGTCGTTCGACGTGGAGAGGGGGCCGCTGAGTCCGGTGACCGACTCGGACAATTCGCCACAGAATCGCGCTCCGCTGCGATCGGTGTCGCTGCAGGCCGTCATGGTCGACGCGACGACGACGGCGAGACCGATCATCGTTCCGGTTCGGGCACGAGCACGCATGGGTCGTCATTCTCTCAGGTCGCTCCACGGGATTGCGGTCACACCGTTTGGCGGATCCTCGCCGATGTTCGCGTCGTGGCGCACACACGACGTCGTGCCGGATTCCCGGCGGAACGCGAGGTAGTCATGCTGTCCACCATTCGCTCGGCGAGCGTCATGGGCTCCCAAGGAGCATCGGTGGTCGTCGAGGTGCATATCGGGGTCGGGTTGCCGGCCTTCACCATTCTCGGCCGACCCGACGACACGTGTCGGGAGTCGCGCGACCGCATCCGCACGGCGGTTCTGTCCAGCGGCTTCCACTGGCCCTCGCACCGCATCACCGTCAATCTCGCCCCGTCGACGCACCGCAAGACCGGCACCGCCCTCGACGCGGCGATGGCCGTGGCCATCCTCGTCGCCGACGGGCAATTGCCCGCCGAGGTCGTCGACGGTGTCGCCATTATCGGCGAACTCGGTCTCGACGGTCGAGTGCGTCCCGTGACGGGTGTGGCTCCGATGGTGATGTCGTTGGTGCGCGACGACGAGGGCGACGTCGACGATCGACCGTTCTTGTCGCCGTTGCGTGGCGTGGTGGTCCCCGTCGCCAACGTGGACGAGGCGCGCATCGCCAAACCTCCGTCGTTGCGCGCCGTGCGCACGTTGCGCGAACTGGCGGAGTGTCTTGTCGGATCGGCGCCGTGGCCCGACCTTCCGCAGGCGGTGTCGCGGCACCAGCCGGCACCGTTGCCCGATCTGGCCGACGTGCGTGGGCAGGACGCGGCGCGTTTGGGTCTGGAACTCTCGGCCGCCGGCGGACACCACCTTCTGCTGGTGGGCCCGCCGGGATCGGGCAAGACGATGCTGGCGCAACGGTTGCCCGGCTTGTTGCCACCGCTCGACGAGCGAACGTCCTTGGACGTCATGCTCATTCGTTCGGCCGCCGGCGAAACGCTCACACGTTCAGGCACCGGCGAAACGCTCGGCGGCCACGGACTGGTCACGTCGCCACCCATCCGCATGCCGCACCACTCGGCCAGCACGATCTCCATCATCGGCGGCGGATCGTCGTCGTTGCGTCCGGGAGAGGTGAGCCTCGCCCACGGGGGAGTGCTGTTCCTCGACGAGTTGGGCGAGTTCGCACCGTCCACCCTCGACGCCTTGCGACAACCGCTCGAGAGCGGATGCATTCGTATCGACCGGGCGAACACCCGACTCGAGTTGCCCGCCCGCTTCACTCTGGTGGCCGCCACCAACCCGTGTCCGTGCGGAGGAGGGGCACCGGGAGCCTGTGAATGCGACGAAACGGCGCTGTCGAAGTATCGCCGACGTTTCAGCGGGCCGTTCATCGATCGTTTCGACGTGCGGGTGGTGGTGCATCGTCCGCGTGTGGACGACCTGCTCGGTGAGAAGCCCGGTGAGAGCACCGCGGTGGTTCGCGAACGGGTCATGCGGGCCCGTGACATCGCGCTCGATCGGCAGGGTTCGTTGAACGCGTTCCTGACGGGCGACGACCTCGATCGCTTCGCTCGCGTCGATGTCCGGGGGATGGCCCGACTGCGATCCGAGTTGGAGGCCGGCCGGTTGACCGGTCGTGGTCTGCACCGAGTTCGTCGGGTCGCGCGCACCATCGCCGATCGGGAGGGCGGGCCGGAAGTTCTCGACGAGTCGCACGTCGCCGCGGCCTTGGCCCTGCGCGCCCGAATCGCGCCGCGTCGCGGAGACGATCTGCGCCGGGTCGGATGAACGACCTCCCCGATCCGGGTGAGCGGATCGCCGCGTTGCGTTTGTCGACGTTGCCGTTCGTCACCGCCCGTCGTTTGCGCGTTCTGTTGGCGCACGGACGTCCGTCGACGATCGTCGAACGTTTGCGCGACGGTGACCGTGACTGGGATCCGGTCGTGCGCACCTTGTTGTCGTTCCGGCCCGCCAACGCCGCGGGACGGTCGTTGGACGAGATGTGGAGTGCCGCCCTTCGTCCGACGACGACCTCACGGGTGTCATCGCTCGAACTCCCGCCCCATGTCGACGTGCGCGTGTTGGGGATGCCCGGTTACCCGGACTGTCTGGCACTCGATCCCGCTGCTCCGGCGGTTCTGTTCTCGCGGGGTGACGCGAACACGCTCGCGGGTCGACGGGTGGCCATCGTCGGCACCCGGAACGCCACCGAACACGGCCGAGGTGCGGCTCGACGATTCGGCGCCGAACTCTCCGAGGCCGGTGTCGAAGTGGTGTCGGGTCTGGCGCGGGGTGTCGACGCCGCGGCGCATCGTGGTGTGCTGGATTCCGGTGGTGCCGGTCGGCCGGTGGCGGTGGTGGCCAGCGGACTGGACGTTGTGTACCCACCTGAGCACGAACGATTGTGGTCGTCGGTGGGTGAACGCGGATTCCTGTGCACCGAGTCGCCCCCGGGCACCGTGCCCGAACCCTTTCGCTTTCCCCTGCGCAATCGCATCATCGCCGCGATGTCCGAGATCGTCCTGGTGATCGAGTCCCGGTTGGAGGGTGGTTCGTTGATCACGGTCCGCGAGGCGTTGCAACGCGGGGTCACGGTGATGGCGGTCCCCGGAGCCACCAGCACGCGCGCGTCGCAGGGAACCAACATGCTCATTCGCGACGGAGCGTTGGTGGCCATCGACACCGACGACGTGCTGGCGGTGTTGGGTCTGGACAACCGTCGAGCGACGGGGCGGTTCGACCCCCGTGTCGCTCCGACCGGAATCGACGCGCGCATTCTCGACCTGTTCGACGCCGAACCGTTGTCCCTGGACGACGTGGCCACCCGCGCCCGGGTCGCCGTGGGTGCGTCCTTCGGTGCCACGGCGGTGAGCCTCGGGCGTCTCGAGACGTCGGGCTGGTTGATCTGCACCGGAGGCTGGTTCGAGCGAGCGCACGTCTGAGATCCGACATCGTTCCGATGAGCTGTCGGTCATCGGACGCCACGGTGTCGGTACTCTGCCGACATGGTTCGGTCCGCGACGTCCTCCGTGATCGACCCCGCCTGGCGCACCTCCGAGTTCGTGTCGTCGCTCACCGCCGCATCCGACAACACCAAGTCGGCCTACACGTCCGACCTGGCTGCCTTCGTCGACTGGTGCGCGTCGGTCGACGTCGCCGAACCCGCCGCCGTGGACCGACTTCTGTTGCGTCGCTATCTCGCCCACCTGGCCGCCGCCCGATTCGCCAAGCGCAGCATCGCCCGAAAGGCCGCCGCCATTCGGAGGTACTTCGGATGGGCGCGTCGCGCCGGCGTGATCTCGATCGATCCGTCGTCGGGACTCCGGGCTCCGGCGGGGGAGGGGCGATTGCCGCGAGTGCTGGATGGGTCCGAGTTGCGGACCCTCCTCGAACCCGAGTCCACCGACGACGACGGCGAGCCCGCGTGGCGTCGCCGACGCGACGACGCGCTCATGGAGATGCTCTACGGAAGCGGCTTGCGCGTGAGCGAACTGTGCGCGCTCGATCTGGACGGGGTCGATCTCCGGCGCGGTGTGGTGACGGTGTGGGGCAAGGGAGGCAAGGAACGTCGCGTTCCCATGTCGCAGGCCGCCGTCGAGGCGGTGAACGCGTGGATTCCGATGCGTCGCGAGGTGTCGTCGGACGCATCCGGTGGAGCCCTCTTCTTGAATTCCCGGGGCGGTCGCATGGGGGCGCGGGACGTGCGCCGGGTCATGGACCGGCGAAGCGCGACCCCCACCCATCCGCACGCTTTGCGCCACACCTTCGCCACGCATCTCCTGGATGGCGGGGCCGATTTGCGCGCGGTGCAGGAGTTGCTCGGTCACAGCGACGTGGCCACCACGCAGAGATACACGCACGTGAGCAAAGAGCGTCTA
>WLEG01000169.1 GCA_009704425.1 Actinomycetota bacterium
CAACCGCGTCGCGCACCGGGTGAACGACCTTCTGGACGAGATCGAGGCACCCATCAAGGAGATCGTGCCCACGGTGCAGACGACGGTGAAGCAGGCCCGTGGAACGTTGAAGAAGGTAGACGGCCTGATCGGTCAGGTCGGAACGTTGCCGGCCGACGTCACCAAGGCGGTGTCGACGTTGGGTGATCTCGCCGGACGGCTGGCGCCGCTCACCCAGTTCGCCGAGATGGCCGGCGGCATGTTCGGAATGAAGTCGACGCCGTCGAGTTGAGGCCCATCATCGCTTGGCGATGAACGGTGTGGGAACGACACGCCCCGCGAGTTCGCTCCCCCGAACGTCGATGGTGACCGGGTCACCCGGTCGACACCCCGGCGACAACAGGGCCAGTGCGATGCCGTGTCCGAGGACCGGAGAGAAATTGCCACTGGTGACGATCCCGACGTCCGTGACGCCGTCCGGTCCGGCGCTCCGCACGACGCAGTCGGCCCGCGGAGGGCGTCGGCCCTCGGTGGCGATGCCCCGCAGAACGCGGGTGACGCCGCGTTCCTTCTCGGCCAGCAGGGCCGACCGGCCGATGAAGTCCCCCTTGGTCCACGAGACGACCCATTCGAGATCGGCCTGCAATGTGGAGATCCCCGGACCCAGTTCGTGGCCATGGAGCGGAAGAGCCGCCTCGAGTCGCAACGTGTCACGGGCGCCGAGACCGGCCGGAAGGATTCCCGCTCCGAGTAGCGCGTTCCACAACGAAGCGGCCATGGACGCCGGCACGGCGATCTCCAGTCCGGCTTCACCGGTGTACCCGGTGCCGGCCACCGTGCAGGGCGTGTCGTTCCAACGACACGTGGCGACGCGGAACCGACCGACGGCGGCGGCCTCGGGGAAGATCGCGGCGACCCGCTCGCGCGCCTGCGGTCCCTGAACGGCGATCACCGCTCGCGACGTCGTGGTGTCCTCGCCGCCGATGGCCGCGATCACCCGATCGGTGTTGGACGCGTTCGGCATCACGTCGAACGTCCGCTCGTCGATCCACCACACGATGATGTCGTCCAGGACCGACGCGTCCGTCGGATCCAGCAGGTGCGTGTACTGCGCGCGGCCCGGTTCGATCTTGCGCAGATCGTTGGTGAACGCGCTCTGCAGACGATCGAGCGCGTCCGTTCCGTGCACGCGAACGGTGCCGAGGTGGGAGACGTCGAAGGCGACCGCGGATTCGCGGCACGCGAGATGTTCGGCCAGGGTGCCGGATTCGTATTGGAGCGGCATGTCCCATCCGCCGAAAGGTGTCATCCGCGCGCCGAGGGTGCGATGCTCGGCGTCGAGCGGCGAGAATTTCATTCCGCGACCGAATCAGACCGCGCGACGGCGGGCGACATCGTCGACCTCGACCAACGCGGGATACAACTCGACGATGCGACCGTCGACCTGATCCTTGACCTGTGCGAGCGGCAGCAGGTTGAGCACCCCTTGGCCCCGGCGCACGACGTCGATCAGTTCGTCTCCCTGGCAGAGAACGACCGAGGAGCCGTTGATGACGAGGTGGGCCGACGTGAGGTCGGCGTCGACGTTGTCGCGCAGATAGCGGAAGACCTCGCGCACGGATTCCAAACGGATGCCGGCGTCCAGAAGGCTCTTGACCATGCGCAGTTCGAGAAGGTTGCGATAGCCGTAATGACGACGCGAACCGCTTCCGGCGGCGTCGGCCAACGACGGCCGGACGAGATCGGTGCGCGCCCAGTAGTCGAGCTGGCGATAGGTGATGCCGACGATGTCGGCGGCCTGCTTGCCGGTGAAGACTGTCTGGTTGTTGCTCATGGTCGCTCCACTGCCTCGGGTCACACGGCTGTAGTTACACCGCCGTGGCAGGGTACGGCTGGACTTTCCGAGCGTCAACGTTCGCGGCGATGGGAAGGCATCGGCCCTGCTCAGCGAACCGCGTCCGGTCGCCCGACGCGGGAGGACTCAGGGTTTGAAGTCGTCGGGGTTGATGTTCTCGATGAAGTCCCGGAACTCGCCCAGGAGCTCGGACTCGTCGACCGTTTCCAATTCGGCGCCCAGGCCGTCGGAGTCGTCCTCGTCGTCGGAGACATCACCGAGGTCGGCGAACTTGCCGGCGTCGTCGATCACGTCGGTCGTGCACTGGATGTGGGTTCCGGTGCGCACGGCGACCGCCACCGCATCGGAGGGCCGACACGACACCTTCACCGCGCCGGTACGGGTCTGCAGAACCAACTCGGCATGGAACACACCGTCGATCACGTCGGTGATCACCACCCGTTCGAGAACGGCGCCGAGCGCACCGAGAAGATCGACGATGAGATCGTGCGTCAGTGGACGCGGGGGCTCGAGACCGTCGAGGGCCCATTGGATGCTGGCGGCCTCGGGCTTTCCGATGTAGATGGGCAGGACGCGACGATCGCCGTCGCGCTCGCGCAGGATCACCACGGGAGTGTTACCCACCACCTCGACGCGCACACCGATGAGTTCGAGGTCGACCATGTGCCGAGCGTAGCCCCTGCCTCGCGGAGCGTCGTGTCGGTCGATGATGACGGGACACAGGCGAAATGTCACCTGATGTCGCGGAGCGATCTGTCATCTGACGTCGCGGAGCGAACTGTCAGCTGACGTCGCGGAGCGAACTGTCACCTGATGTCGCGGAGCGATCTGTCATCTGACGTCGCGGAGCGACCCGAGCGCCCGGGCGAGCAGGATGGCCCGCAGGCGCGACCCGAGATCGGAGAGATCATCGAGGAGTTCGTTCGACTCGACTTTCGACTCCGGCGATCGGCGCCGCAACACCGGAAGAACACGTTGTTCGAAGAGCCCGGCCTCGCGTTCGGCCGAGGTCTTCCACGCCTTCAGGTGACGGATGTCGATCCCGGCGTCGGCGAAACCTCTCGCGACCTCGGCGATGGCCAGATCGTGCTCGTCGTACAGCCCGTGGCCGCCGTGAGCCGCCACCATGCCGTACCGCTCGAGTTCCCGCAGTCCGTCGGCGTCGAGGCCCGACAGGGACAGCAACTCGTCACGGCTGTAGGTCGCCGGTCGGCCCACGGCATCGGAGGGATCCGGAGGCGCCGGACGCTTGGGGGCCTTGTCGGCGATGGAGGGCACGGCTTTGACGGCCCGCGCGGCGGGATGGCTCTTGGAGGGTTTGGTCGATTCCGCGGGGGTTCCGCCGGTGGCCCCGTCGTCGACGACCGCGAGGGGTTCATCGTCACGGGTGTCGGACGACTCCGGAATCACGACGTTCTTGATGCCCCGGGGCGTCTCGCGCTCGATGCCCGTCGGAGGAGTGTCGAGGCGGTCCTTGATGACGCGCAACGGGAGGAACTTCTCCTTCTGCTCGCGCAGGATGTACTTCAGGCGATCGACGTCGTCCTCGTAGAACTTTCGATAACCCGATGCGGTGCGTTCGGGGACGATGAGGCCCTGGCTCTCGAGGAACCTGATCTTGGAGATCGTCACGTCGGGGAACTCCTCGAGCAACAGACCGAGCACCTCACCGATCGAGAGGTACGGGCGCTCCGAGGCGGACTTGGTGTTCATGCTTCGTTCGACGGTCCGAGGTAGATCAGACGGAAGCGGCCGATCTGGATCTCGTCACCCTGCTGCAGAACCGTGGACTCCACCGGCTTCTGGTTCACGTAGGTTCCGTTCAGTGATCCGGCATCGCGCAACACGTACTCGGAACCCTGGCGCGAGATCTCGGCGTGCCGACGCGACACCGAGATGTCGTCGAGGCTGATGTCGCTGTCGGGATGACGGCCCAGTTTGGTGATCGGGCCCGTCATCACGAAACGGTCGCCGGCCTGGGGGCCGCTGCGCACCATCAGGGTGGCGGCCGTGGTGGGCAACGTGCGTAGGTCGACCGAGGCGTTGTCCTGCGGTCCGGGTGCGTCCTGGAGCGGATCCACCTTGGAGATCACGACGGTCTTGTCGCCGTCCACCGACAGAGCGTTTCCACAGGAACTGCAGAAGTAGGCGTCCGCTCGGTTCTTGTGTCCGCACTTGGTGCAGAAGTTCGCCATGTCAGGCTCCGATCAGGGCGGAGTAATCGGCGGCCGACATCAGGTGCGACGTGTCCACGACACCGGCCACCGTGATCTCGCAGATCCAACCGGCTCCGTACGGGTCCGAGTTCAACAACGAGGGGTCGGCGTCCAGATCGGTGTTCACCGCGGTGACGGTTCCGGACACCGGCGCGTAAATGTCGGACACGGACTTGGTGGACTCGACCTCACTGAAGGAATCGCCCTCGGACACGACGGTTCCGGTGCCCGGAACCTGCACGTAGACCACGTCGCCCAGAGCGTCCTGGGCGAAGTCCGTGATGCCGATGCGCGCGACGGAACCGGCGACACGAACCCACTCGTGGTCCTTCGAATAGAGGAGGTCGTCGGGAACGCTCATGAGCCTCCAATCTAGTCGTCGCTGGAGGCGGGTTCGCGTGGTTCACGAACCCGTCCGCGCATGCTCCGGCGGATGGTCGGGACGTAGGCGATGGCGGTGTAGTAGCTGAGGGCCAGACCGATGGGCCCGGCCACCCAGGCGAAGGCCGCGAAGAAGTCCCGGATGCCGATCGCACTGTTCCCCATCACGAAACCCGGGAAGGTGAACATCAGCAGGAACGTGGCCCACTTCCCGAGATACGTCACGTCGAAGCGCTCCATCCCGAAGAACAGTTTGAGCACGGCGACGGTGGCACCGAAGGAGACCTCGCGAACCAGCACCGCGACGCAGAACCACCACGGCGCCGAGCCGTCGATCATGATGCACACGATGGCGACGATGAACATCAGGCGGTCGGCGGTGGGGTCGAAGATCTTGCCGAACTCGCTGACCTGTCGGAAACGACGG
>WLEG01000017.1 GCA_009704425.1 Actinomycetota bacterium
ACCTCGACGATGCCCCCGAGGCTGTCGCCATCCTTCGCCGCGGCCTCGACTTCGCCGATCATCCGCGTGGCGGACTCCGCGTCGAAACAACGCACGGGGGACTCGTCGACGGCCGCGAGGTCGGAGAAGGTGGGTCGGGCACCCGCGGAGCGGGCGCTTCCCATCTGAATGACGTGGGAGAGGATCTCGACGCCGATGGATCGCAACAGAATTTTGGCCAACGCACCAGCCGCCACTCGGGCGGCGGTCTCGCGGGCGCTCGCGCGTTCGAGAACGTCGCGCGCGTCGTCGAACCCGTACTTCTGCATACCAGCCAGATCGGCGTGTCCGGGACGAACTCTCGTGAGGGGCGCCTTCGTGGCCCCCGGGGCCGGGTTCATCTCCTCGTGCCATTTGTCGGACCGGAACCACTCGGTGTTCTTGATCTCGATCGCCACCGGGGAGCCGAGCGTTCGACCATGGCGCACACCGCCGACCAGCGTGACCTCGTCCTGCTCGAAGCGCTGACGGGGTCCGCGTCCGTATCCGAGGCGACGACGGGACAACTCCGCCTGTATGTCGTCGACCGTCACCGGCAATCCGGCTGGCAACCCTTCGACGATGACCACGAGGGCCTGCCCATGGGACTCTCCGGCGGTGAGGAAGCGCAACATCGGTGCGAAGGCTACCCGTGCGTCAGGCCAAGGCCCGTATGGCGGCCCGGGTCATGGACGTGACATCGGGTCGAACGCCCGTCCAGAGTGATTGCTGACGGGCCGCCTGGTGGATCAGCATGCGCAGGCCGTCGACGGTCCGACTGCCGGCCTGCTCGGCCTGGGCGAGCAAGGTGGTGCGCAGCGGGTGGTAGACGATGTCGACCACGACATGGTCGCCGGTCAGTACGCCGTCACGAAGAGGACTGACGCTCTCCCCCATTCCGACGCTGCTCGCGTTGATCACGATGTCGCTCGACCGGACGACATCGTGAAGATCGCCGACATCGCACACGGCTCCCCGACCCCGTGCGAGCGGCAACAGGAGTTCGGCATTGGCCGGGGTGCGATTGTGGATGAGGATCGGTCCGGACCCGTGCCGTGCCAGAGCGTCGACGATGGATCGTGCGGCTCCCCCGGCTCCCAGCACCACCACACGTCGACCTTCGACGGCGACACCTGCCTCGACGAGAGAGTCACAGAGCCCGTCCCCGTCGGTGCTGTGACCGACGAGCTCACCCTCGTCGGTCTTGACGATGGTATTGACGCTCTCGAGCGCCGACGCCGATTCGTCGAGTCGGTCGACGAGTCGTGCGACCGCGCTCTTGTGGGGCATGGTGACACTCACCCCGGAAACGGATGTCTCGCGGACCAACGAGACGAAATTCTCGAGACTGTCGACCGGCACCCGGAGCGCTGCGTAGGTCCAATCCACGCGCGACGAGGCGAATCCCGCGTTGTGGATGACCGGAGAGAGGCTGTGAAGGACCGGGTCGCCGATGACGACCGCGAGTCTCGTGCGACCGGTGATGATCCGTTCCGAACCACTCATCACAAGACTCCCGACTCGATCGATCGCTGGACGTTGGCGAGATGTTGCTCCAACGTGGCCGCGAAGGTGTGACGACCATCCTCGTCGGCGAGCACATAGTAGAGATAGCGACACTGTCCGGGTTCGGTGAATTCGGCGCAGATCGGATCCCCGGCCGACGGATTCGGAGCCGGGTCGAGCGCCGCCGCGATGGACTCCCGACCCGGGTTCGCGATCGGCGTGGGCGGAAGCCCCGGATACAGGTAGGTGTTGTACGGCGTGTCCAGGGCTTTAAGTTCGAGGAACGGACGATCGGAGTCCTGTCGGTAGTACAAGGTCGCATCGATCTCGAGCGGCATACCGAGCTCGAGGCGGTTGTAGATGACCCGGGCGATCTTGTCGCGGTCCTCGTCCAGCTTGGCCTCGCGCTCGATCATCGACGCGATGATCAGAACCTCGTACGGCGACCGACCGACCAGAGTCATGGCGTCGTCGAGTCCCTCCTGGCGACCGACGCGTTCGGTGAGGGTGATCATGTCGCGCAGGATCTGGGCCGTCGTCGAGTCACCGGCGATGAGATACGTGTCGGGGAACAACAATCCCTCGAGGCTCGTGACCGAGTCGGGTTGGTACAGGGAACGGACGATCGACGCCACTGCGTCCAGACCCGCGTCGGCCACGAGGGCGGACTCGTCGATCGAGCCCAGCTCGTCGGACAACCGCTCGGCGATCTGCTCGACGGTGAAGCCCTCGGGGAACGTCACCTTGAAGTAGGTCTCGTTGGGTGGGGTGCGAAGAACCCGGAGGAGGTTGCCGAGGTGATCGCGAGGTCGCATGGTGTAGAAGCCGGGAACGACCTCGAGTCCGCCCTTCTCGGCGACGTACCGCTCGAACACCCCGGCATCGACGATGAAGCCGGCGGCCTCGAGATCGAGCGCCAACGACGCCACGTCGGAGTCGTCCGTGACCCGGAAGACGTCGGCCGCCAACGGATCGCCGGGCGGATTCACCTTTCTCAGGTACGTCAACTGATCGACGCCGAACCACGTCAGACCAATGGCCGTGACGGAGCAGATGGCGATGATCATGGACCGACGGACGACCATCCACCGTGGTGATCCGATCCTCAGATCCGGTGTCAACCGGTCGTCGTCGTAACCGGTCATCGTGGGCACCCGCGATCGAGCCACGTTTGCAACATCACGGCCGCCGCGACGCGATCGACGTATTGACGGCGTTTGCTGGCGGAGATGTTCGCTTCCTTCAACACGCGGTCGGCGGTGACGGTGGTCATCCGTTCGTCGAAGAGGATCACGGGCACGTCGAGAACCGTACCGAGCGTCGTCGCCTCGCGCTTGGCGGCGTCGGCGGCCGGTCCGAGCGCACCGCTCATGGTGATCGGCAAACCAACCACCACGATCTCCACCTCTTCTTTCGCGGCGATTCGCGCGATGGTGGCGTGGTCGCGACGAATCGACGACGTGCGTTGGACGGTCGACAACGGGGTCGCGATCGTCCCGCTCAGATCACTGGTTGCCAACCCGATGCGCTTCGTCCCGAGGTCGACACCGAGCGCCCGCATCAGACCCCGGCCGCCTCCCGCGCCAGTCGCAACGCCTCGTCGAGACCGTCGGGATTCTTGCCGCCGGCCGTCACCACGTCACCCTTGCCACCACCGCCGCCCCCGACCGCCTTGGCGGCGTCACGAATGAGCGTGCCGGCCGGAACCGCGAACGCCGGATTCACCGCGGCCACCAGGGAGACACCTCCGGTGGACGCGACTCCACCGAGGACGACGGCCGTGACAGCCGATTGCTGACGCACGGCCAGGGCCAGTTCACGGAGATCCGACGGCGCGAGATCGTCGACCCGGGCCACGACGACACCGTTCACCGCCCCGGCCGAGAGCTCGGCCGCGCGACCCGTCGCGAGACGACCACGAAGCGTCTTGTTCTCGTCGGAGAGATTCCTGATTTCCTCGATCTTCTTGGCGACACCACCCACGACATCGTCCACCGGTGACCCGACGAGTCGTGCGGTCTCGCCGAGAGCGCCCTCGTACGACCGGGCGAGTTCGAGAGTGCGCATTCCGGCGACCGCCTCGACACGTCGGAGGTTCGCACCGATCGAGGATTCCGACGTGATCTTGATGATGCCGATGTCGCCGGTGGCCGACACGTGCGTGCCACCACACAATTCGACCGACGGTCCGGCGGACAACACACGGACGCGGTCGCCGTACTTGTCCCCGAAGAAGGCGATGGCGCCCCGCTCCATGGCGGCGTCCTTGTCCATCTCGTCGGCGGCGACCCCGGTGTTGCGAAGGGTGACGCCGTTGGCCAGTTCCTCGATGGCGCGCAACTCGTCGGGGCCGACGGCGGCGTAGTGGCTGAAGTCGAAACGAAGTCGTTCGTCGTCGACCAGGGAGCCGGCCTGCTTCACGTGATCACCGAGCACCTCGCGCAGGGCCCAGTGCAGAACGTGGGTGGCGGTGTGGTGACGTCGAATCGCGGTGCGACGCTCGATGTCGATGGAAGCCTCGACCTCCTGGCCGACGGCGACATCGCCTCCCAAAGGGCGGCACAGATGACGACGAAGTCCGGGCAGGGCGAACGTGGTGTCGAGGACCTTCAACGTGCCGTCCGGGCCCGTGATGGTGCCGGTGTCGCCGACCTGACCGCCGCTCTCGGCGTAGAAGGGCGAACGGTCGAGGAAGACCTCGAGGTCGCCGTCCTCCAGCTCGACGACCGCCACCACCCGGGAGCGCGTGGAGTCCTCCGCGTAGCCGAGAAACTCCGTTTGACCCGACGCGTCGAGGATCTCGCGGTATTGATCCATTCGCTCGGGTCCGTGGGCCGCACCTTTCCGCGCGGCCTTGGCCCGCTGTCGCTGACGGCCCATCTCCTCCTCGAAGCCGGCCGTGTCGATGGTGACGTTTCGCTCGGCGACGATCTCCTCGGTGACCTCCAGTGGGAAACCGTAGGTGTCGTGCAGGAGAAACGCCGTGGATCCCGAGATGCCACGCGAATGACGAACCGCCTCGTCGATTTCGTCCGAGAGGATTCCGAGGCCGGTCTTGAGCGTCTGTCGGAAGCGCTCCTCCTCCTTGGTCAACACGCTCAGGATGAAATCCTTCTGGCGCACGACGTCGGGATATGCCTCGCCCATGACGGAAATCGCGGTGTCGACCAACTTGGGCATCACGAGCGACTCGGTGCCCAACATGAACGCGTGACGCACCGCGCGCCGGATGATGCGACGAAGGACGTACCCGCGACCCTCGTTCGACGGGAACACCCCGTCGGACACCAGCATGGTGCTGGACCGCGCGTGCTCGGCAAGCACCCGCAGGCTGAAGCTGCCCCGGTCCTCGTAATCGCCCACCAGATAGCGCGCCCCGGTGACGGACTGCGCCGCTTCGACGATCGGAAAGAGAGCGTCGGTCTCCCAGACGGAGTCCTTGTTCTGAACCAGCGCCAGGATGCGTTCGAGACCGGCTCCGGTGTCGATGGAGGGCTTGGGGAGAAGGGTCCGAGATCCGTCGGGGGCCTGGTTGTACTGCATGAAGACGAGGTTCCAGAACTCCATGAAGCGGTCACCGTGAGGATCGTTCAACGGACCCCCGGGCGGGCCGAACGCGGGTCCGCGATCGATGTGGAGCTCCGAACAGGGGCCGCAGGGACCGGTGTCGCCCATCTGCCAGAAATTGTCCTTGTCGCCGAGGCGCTGGATGCGATCCATCGGGACGCCGACCTGCTCGTGCCAGATGGCCTCGGCCTCGTCGTCGCTGGTGTGCACCGTGACCCAGATCCGATCGCCGTCGAAGCCGAGACGTTCGGTGACCAGTTCCCAACTCCACGGGATGGCCGACTCCTTGAAGTAGTCGCCGAAGGAGAAGTTGCCCAGCATCTCGAAGAACACGAGGTGTCGCTTGGTGCGGCCGACGTCGTCGAGGTCGTTGTGCTTGCCGCCCGCGCGGGCGCACTTCTGGACGGTGGCCGCGCGGGAGAACGGTGGCACCTCGTCGCCCACGAAGTAGGGCTTGAACGGCACCATGCCGGCCACCGTGAAGAGAACGGTCGGGTCGTGCGGTATCAGGCTCGCGGAGTCCACGGCCACGTGCTGACGTTCGGCGAAGAAGTTCGTGAACGCGCGACGCAACTCGTTCGCGGTGGTGGGTACGGAGGGCGAGGCTGACGACGACATTGTCCACGAATGTTAGCCCTATGTTTTCCCTGCTCCCGTGTGCTCGACGTCGACGTTGCCCTAACCTGACGGCGTGACCGACACGCTTCCCCTCCCTCACGACGCCGCCCGCAACTCGAACGCGGCACCCAAACCGCGTCAGGTCGACGGTCTGTCCGGCCGTCACGAGGACCTCCACGAGATGATCGCGTTCGAGGATCCGAACGAACAGCGCACGTGGATGATCGACGCCACGTTCATGCGCAGCTCCTGGAAGTGCATCTTCGGCGAGGGATGTCAGGGTGTCTACGACCATCCGACTCCGGAACTGAACCAGGGCTGCTGCTCGCACGGTGCGCACTTCGTCGACGAGGCCGACGTGGCCAACGTGGTGAAGCATGTCGTGCGCCTGACGGACGAGCAGTGGCAGATGAAGCCCAAGGCCGCGAAGAAGGGATTCCTCAAGAAGCACAAGAACGGCGACACCACCACTCGTCGCGTCGACGGTGCGTGCATCTTCCTGAACCGGCCCGGCTTCGAGGGTGGGGCCGGATGCGCGTTTCACATCGCGGCCATGGAAGCGGGCGAGCGGCCCCTGGATTGGAAGCCGAACGTGTGCTGGCAGCTTCCCATTCGGTTGGAGCATCACACCGACACCAGCGGATGGGTGACGACGTTCGTTCGCGAATGGAAGCGGCGCGACTGGGGCAACGACGGCGACGACCTTCACTGGTGGTGCACGGACACTCCCGACGCCTTCGTCGGCAAGGAACCCGTCTACAAGTACCTGAAGGACGAGATGATCGAGACCGTGGGCCGAACGGTGTACGACCTGATGGTGGAAGTGCTCGAACGCCCCACCGCCGTCCCGCTCCCCCATCCGGTGATGGTGAAGCGCAAGAAGAAGAACTGAGTCAGCTCGTCTTCTTGTTGGCCTTGCGTCGGTCCTCCAGACCGAGGTGACGCTTGCGGATACGGATCGTCTTCGGGGTGATCTCCACCAGTTCGTCGTCGGCGATCCATTCGATGGCCGTCTCGAGAGTGTGGATGACGGGTGCCGCCAACTTCACGCCGTCGTCGTGACTGTGCGTTCGGATGTTGTTCTTCTCCTTGGCCCGGACGGCGTTGACCACCATCTCGTCGCCGCGGGCGCTTTCACCGATGACCATGCCTTCGTAGGTCTTCTCGCCGGGTTCGACGAACAGGGTTCCGCGCAACTGGAGGTTGTCGAGGGCGTAGGCGGTGACCATTCCCTCCCGATCCGAGATCATGGCGCCACCGAGGCGGTGCGGTAGGTCGCCGCACCAGGGCATCCAGCCGGCGTGGTGCTGGTGGAGCATGGCCGTGCCACGGGTGACCGTGAGCAGCAACGAACGGAAACCGATCAGACCACGACTCGGGCACTCGAACGTGATCACCGACCGGCCGGGATCTCCGGGACGCAGGTCGACGACGCGACCCTTTCTCGGGGCCAGGGCCTGGGTGACCGCGCCCACGTGTTCGTCGGGGACGTCGCACACACCACGCTCGAGAGGCTCGAACTTCTTCCCGTTGACTTCCTTGGTGATCACCTCGGGGCGACTGACCTGGAGCTCGAAGCCCTCGCGTCGCATCGATTCGATCAGAACGGCCAACTGCAATTCGCCGCGGCCGGCGACTTCCATGACCTCGGCGGACTCGGTCGGGTGCAACTTGATGGACACGTTGCCCAACACTTCCTTGTGCAGGCGGTCCAACAGGTGACGGCTGGTGAGGTACTTGCCGTCGCGCCCGGCGAACGGCGAGGTGTTCACGCCGAAGGTCATCCGCAACACGGGTTCGTCCACCATCAATCGGGGCAACGGAACCGGGTTGTCGGTCGATGCGATGGTGTCACCGATCTCGACCTCGGGGAAACCCGCCACCACGAAGAGGTCGCCCGCGAGCAGTTCGTCCTGTTCCACGCGGCCGACGCCGGAATACGCCATCAGTTGCGCCAAGCGACGCTTGAGCGGTGGTTGTCCCTCGACGAACTCCTCCTCGAGGAGAGCGACCATTTCGCCCTTCCGAAGCGCACCCTGATAGATGCGACCGACGGCCAGACGTCCGAGATACTCCGAGGCGTCGAGGTTGGTGACCAGAGCCTGCAAGGGCGCGGTGGGGTCTCCGTCCGGCGCCGGGATGCGGCTGAGGATCGTGTCGAGCAACGGCGACAGGTCGGCATCCTCGGCGGGCATACCGAGTCCGACCATGGCCCGACCCTCGCGCGCCACGGCCGAGATGACCTCGAATTCGATGTGGTGGTCGGCGGCCTCGAGGTCGATGAACAGCTGGTACACCTCGTCCAGGACTTCCTGCGCCCGTGCGTCGCCACGGTCGACCTTGTTGATGACCACGATCGCCGGCAGGTCGCGGGCCAGAGCCTTCTGGAGCACGTACCGCGTCTGGGGCAGCGGACCCTCGGCCGCGTCGACGAGCAACAAGATGCCGTCCACCATGGTGAGGGCTCGCTCCACCTCGCCACCGAAGTCCGCGTGTCCGGGCGTGTCGACCAAGTTGATCTTCGTGCCCTTCCACGTGATGGACGCGGCCTTGGCCAGAATGGTGATACCACGCTCGCGCTCCTGGTCGTTGGAGTCCATGACTCGGTCGACCACTTGCTGGTGCGCGGCGAAGGTGCCCGTCGCCCGAAGGAGTGCGTCGACGAGCGTGGTTTTGCCGTGGTCGACGTGAGCGACCAGGGCCACATTGCGGAGGGGATTTGTCATAGAGGGGGTGTGAAACGAGAACTCACTCGTCGTCAGCGTCGTCGCTTTCGTCCGTGTTGCTCGCCTCGGAGTCGAGGTCATCGAGATCTTCGTCGTCCTCGTCGTCGAAGACGACGCCGTACTTCTCGGCCAACGCCGCGTACTCGTCGTCCTGGGACTTCGGACCCTTGTCGGACCCACCGAGTCCGAGATCGAAGGCGCTCGGGCCGGCTTGCTTCAATTTGCGCGCTTCTTCGAAGCGACGATGACGACCCTTCTTCACGGCAGGGCTCCGAACTGGTGTGGGGACTGGGCGGGGATTATGACGATCGGGTGAGACACCGATGGTGATCATCGACCCTGGCCCACGAGGGGCTTCAGCATTGTAGGTCCCGACGGCGCGTCCGAGCGGGTATCCCGGGTACAAAATCCCACTTCAGGGGGTCGACGAGGGGCCAGGACGCCGGAATCGGGCGAAATCAGACCCCGTTGTCAAGCGGTTCGGTGGCGGCCGAGATGAGTCGCAACCCGCCACGACCGTCGAAGGACAGGCCGGAACGACCGGCCAGAAGGTCCTCGATCTGCAGCCCGACCAGGTCGAAACGCCAACCCGACGCGAGGCGGGCATCGTTGTCGCGCCGTAGCAGCGACACGATGTCGTTACGCGTGGCCAGCAAAACCGTGTCCACGTCGTTGGTGCGCGCGACCTCGCTGATCCAGGCCGACACCAGGGTGATGGCCGGACGCAGGTGACGATCCAGTTCCTCGCCGTCCGACGCCGGAAGGTCGGCCCTGCGATCGCGTCCTCGCGCCACGGCCTCGAGGATCTCCGGGCCGATGGAACCGCGGGTGTGGCGATCGTCGACGCCACGAGCCTGGCCCAGCTCCCCCAACGACGACGGGTCTCGTTGGGCGATTCCATGCAGCGCCAGATCGGGAAGAACCTGACGTGGAGGTATGTCGCTCGCCATGGCGCGACGCTCCCGCCATTCCGCGAGTGAGGCCAGGATGCCGCGGGTGCGTGGCTTCATGCCCCGCAGATCCTTCTGCTTCAACCACGCGTCGGCGGGGTCACCGGGGCCGGTCTTGCGCGTTCGGAGTTCCTCGCAGGCATCCTCGGCCCACACCAGACGTCCGCGCTCGCTCAAATCGGAACACAGTCGATCGTGCAGTTCGAGCAAGTGTTCGACGTCGGACGCGGCGTACGCCAGTTGTCCATCGGTGAGCGGACGTCGCAACCAATCGGTCAGACGGTCGCCCTTGGGGAGGGCGATCTTCAACTGCGCGTTCACCAGCGACGCGAGTGACGGCGTGGAGAATCCGAGGAATCCGGCGGCGATCTGTGTGTCGAACATCCGAGCCGGGACCCGTCCGACCGCGTGGGCGAGAACGTCCATGTCCTGCTGGGCCGCGTGCAGGACGATGAGGTTCGCGTCCCCGAAGATCCGGGTGATCGGTTGGATGTCGACGGCCAACGGGTCGATGACGGCGATCCCACCACCCCACGCCACCTGGATCAGGGCCAGGCGCGGGAAGTAGGTGCGCTCACGGTGGAATTCGGTGTCGAGTGCGATGCGGGGTTCCCGCTCGAGAACGTCGAGAAGGCGGCTCAGTTTCGCGCTGTCATCGATCAGATCGAAACTCACCGAGGTTGCGACCCTTCGACGACGTCTCGCCCGCTCATGAGCCAGGCCATCGTTCCGCCGGACACGTTGACCACGTCGAATCCGAGTCCCGCGAGGTGCCCGCACGCGTTCGCGCTGCGACCTCCGACCTTGCAGATCATGATGGTCGTGCCTCCGTCGGGATGGCGACATTCATCGACGCGGCTCACGAGTTCCGACAAGGGGATCGAGATGGCTCCGGGTACGTGCCCGGACAGGTACTCGTCGGTTTCCCGGACGTCGACCAGAAACGCGCCGGCCGTCAAGCGCTCCTCCAGGTCGTCGACGTCGATCTCGATGAAGGTGCCCTCACTCACGACGTCAGGCTAACCGAGGTCCTCCGGCCGATTGACGTTTCGCAGGACGCTCGCGGGGAAATCGACCGTGGAGACCCGGAACATTTCCACCACGTTTCGAACCGAGAAGTGTCCGAGCGAGAGTTCCCGCTCGATCGTCTGCAACGTCGAGCGCCTCCACCATCCGAAGAGAGGCTGTGGTCCGTCCGCGCATGACGCGTGCACGACGTCGTCGAATCGATGTTCGCCGAGGGCCGCGACCATTCGTCGCATCGAATCGGCATCCAGAAACATCAGGTCCACCGGGACCACGAGAGTCCATTCGTGTGCGGACGCCGCCAGAGCCGATCGGATCCCTTCCAGTGGTCCACGGCCCGGTTCGATGTCCGGAAGGTGCGCACGACCGTGCGCCTCGAACCGACTTCCCTCTCCGCCCACCAACGTGATCTCGTCGAATCCGGCTTCCTCCAGAAGTCGACACATGTGAACGGCGGCGGGGCGGTCGTCGACGGTGACCAAGGCCTTGTCGGTCCCCATTCTTCTCGAGGCGCCACCGACGAGAACGATGGCGCGGGATGGATTCATCCGGTCAGGCCTCCACCGGAACGCCGTTGGGCTCGAGTTGCAGGACGAACAGACGACAACGTTCCGCCTCGTCGAGTTCGCCGATGGTCTCGGCCAGACGTCCGAGGTGGTGCAGCGCGCGCAGGAATCCACGGTTCGGCTCGTGGCTCCAACGGACGTAGCCCGATCCGCGCCACCCGTTCTGACGCAGCGAATCCAGACCGCGGTGATAGGCGACGCGGTAGCACGCGTATCTTTCGATGACGTCGCGTCCGAGGTCGCCGAGGGCGACCCACGCGTCGATGCATCGTGGGTGTCTCGCCACCACCTCCGCGACGGCCGTACGACGATCCGATTCCGGCGCGAGGGACGCCTGGATCAACTCGTGCCTGATCGCCGGATCGATCTCGGGGAGAAGGGTCGACGGGGGTCCCTGAGAGGACAGATTGATCGGGTTCTGCGTCATTCCGGAAATCTACCCACGCACCGGGTCGCGAGCGCGGGCGTGATCCGTGTCCGGTGTCCCCGAGTATCGATGTTCGACGCGCATCGCAATCGTGCGGGAACTTCCGTAATCTGCGTCGCATGACCTCCTCGATTCTCTCGCTCTCCGTCGATCAACTGAAGAACGTCTCCCTGGCGGGTGTCGTGGCTCCGATCGTGATCGGAGTGGTGCTGATGAAGTTCGTGGCCAAGGCGATGATCAGAACGGTCATCATGATCGTCGCTCTCGTGCTGGCGATCGCGGTGTACACCCAACGGCAGGAGATCACCGATTGCTACGACCGTTCGCGCGAAGCCGGGACGATCGTCGCGGGCGAATTGGTTTGCTCCTTCTTCGGTCAGGACGTGACCCTCACCCCGTGATGCGCGGCGATCGCGGGTGTTCGTCGCTCCAGACTCCGGACTCGAGTCGATTCAGGAGGGGTCGTACCAGTTCGTCGAAGAAGGTCTCCGCTGACGCGGAGTGGGCGTTGTGATGGGCCTCGGGCAACTCGACGAATCGTGAGTCGGAGTTCATCGAGCCGATCGTGCGGGCGGATCGACGGAAGTCGGGCCGTGAGCGCCCACCGCAGCCGGCCATGACCGGACAGACGATCAGGTTCGGATCCCACGGTCTGCCCACCCGAAGCGAAGTCGTCTCCGCGACGAGCGCGACCCCTTCGGCCCGTCGCGCCTCTTTCGTTCTCTCCGGCAGACGCGCCCACCTCTCGTCCCCGACGAAACGACGCATGAACGCCTCGGCGGCGTCACCGGAAGATCGCGTCGACCTCATGGTGTCGTCCACGGTTCTTCCGGTCCACCACGGCTCCCAACTCATCGGCGGCTCGTAGACGACCACCCCGCGAACGATCGGACCCCGGAGGGCCGCCACGGCGAGCGCCAATGCGCCACCGAGGCTGTGGCCGACGACGACACTGGGCTCGGTTCCGATGACATCGCTCAAGTCACGGATGTGGACGGCGACGTCTCGCTCTCCGGGAGCGGGCAACGACCGGGCGTAACCCCGCCGATCGTACGTGACGACCTCGCCGTGCGGCCGGAGGAACTTCACCAGACGGGCGAAACCGCCCTCGCGATCCATCGAGCCGTGCACCAGGACGAATCGATGCGGTCCCCCGTCGTGTCGCGTGACGTGCAGGTCCCGTGGCGGTCGGACTGTGGGATCGGAGGTCACACCTGATTATCTAGTCGTTCATGGAGATCATCCTCGTACGCCACGCGATTCCCGTGCGACGGGAGGTGGAGACCGGTGCGGCCGATCCCGAGCTGTCCGAGGCCGGTCGACGTCAGGCCCACTTGATGACCGAGTATCTGAGAAGCGAGGCCATCGACGCCTTGTACACGAGTCCGATGTTGCGCGCTCGGCAGACGGCCGCGCCCTTGGCGGAATCGCTCGGCATCGTGGCGACGGAACTGGATGGCGTCGCCGAGTACGACCGACACAGCAACGAATACGTTCCGATCGAGGAACTGAAGGCCTCCAACGATCCGCGGTGGCAGGAGATGCTGAACGGGCAGTGGCCGCCGGCTCACGAACCCGAGGACGTCTTCGTGGAACGGGTCGTCCGGACAGTCGAGGCTCTCGTGGAGGCCCATCCATCGCAGAAGGTAGTCGTCGTCTGTCACGGAGGGGTCATCAACGCCTACGCGGCCCACGTGCTCGGTCTCGCCATGACGGGCAGTCGGTCCTTCTTCTACCCGAACTACACGAGCCTCCATCGGTTCGCCGCGGCTCGAAGCGGCGAACGCAGCATCGTGACCCTGAACGAGACCTCTCATCTGCGTGGTTCCGGGCTCCCGATCGGTCTGTTCCAGCGCTGAATCGGGTAGAACGAGACACCATGGCCGTCGTCGACCTGATCTCGCACCTCGATCGCTCCGTGTCACCGGCGCACTCCACCTTTCACTCGGCGGCGAGATTGCGCGACGCCGGATTCGTCGAGGTGCCGTTCTCGTCGTGGGGATCACGACTTCCGGGCAAGGGTTTCGTGCGTGATGCCGGGTTGCTGTTGGCGTGGAATGGTGATCGCGGCCCGTTCCGTATCGTCGGAGCCCACACCGACAGTCCCACTCTTCGTGTGAAGCCACTCCCCGACACCGGGGGGCACGGCTGGAAGCAGATCGCCGTCGAGGTGTACGGCGGGATCCTGAACAACTCCTGGCTCGATCGTGATCTCGCCGTGGCCGGTCGTTTGATTCTGGAAGACGGTTCCACGGTTCTGGTCGACACGGTCGACCCCGTCGCCCGCATTCCCCAGTTGGCGGTTCATCTCGATCGTGAGGTGAACGATCGGGGCCTCGTTCTCGATCGTCAGATCCATTTGTCGCCGGTGTGGGGTCTCGGGACCTCCACGGCGGGTTCGTTCCTGGGTCTCGTCGCGGAGCGCGCGGATGTCCCGGCCTCGAAGATCCGCGCGCACGACCTGGTCATGTACGACGTCACACCGGCACGGCTACTCGGAGACGGCACTCTGCTCGCGTCGGGTCGACTCGACAATCAGGTCTCCTGCTGGGCGGCCACGTCGGCGATCATCGAAACGGCGTCCGTGGCCGGTGACCCGACCAAAACTTTCGTGATCGCCCTGTTCGACCACGAGGAGGTCGGAAGCGAGTCGACACACGGTGCGGCCGGCCCCCAACTCGAGCGGCTTCTCCGCGCGTTGCACGCCGATGACGAATCCTCGTTCCGTGACCGGTGTGCCCGTTCATTCTGCGTGTCGGCGGACAACGCTCACAGCGTGCATCCCAACTACCCCGAGCGGCACGAGCCCGGCCATCGTCCCATCGCCAACGCCGGTCCGGTCATCAAATCCAACGCGAACCAGAGATACGCCACGACGGCCGAGACGGCGGCGTTCTTCGAGGGAGCCTGTCGCACGGCGAACGTGCCCGTGCAGTGGTTCGTGAGTCGCAACACGATGCCCTGCGGTTCCACCATCGGCCCGATCGCATCGACCCGATTGGGCATTCCGACGGTCGACGTCGGGGTGGCCCAGTTGTCGATGCACTCGGCGAGGGAGATGTGCGGCGCTCTCGACCCGGACCTGCTGATGCGCGCCCTGGTCGCGGTGGGCGCGTCGTAGATCAGCCGTTCGCGAGTCGGCTCGACTCGTCGAGAAGCTCCTGCAGCCGTCCGTGAAGTCGTAGGGAGATCTCCTTCACCGCCGTGCGCGGCATTCGGCCGTCGACCGACGACGGGGCCGGAATGGGCTCACCGATGACCACCACGACCTTGCGCGGATGGATGAACTTCGCGCCCTTGCCCATGACTCGTTCGCTCCCGCCGATTCCCACCGGGACGATGGGCACGCCCGCCTTGCACGCGATGTACGCGGCGCCGTCCATCAGCGGTTCGACCGTCGGGCCGGATTTGCGTTCCCCCTCGGGAAAGAGAACCAGGGGCTCACCCGACTGGAGAACCTGGATTCCGCGCGTCACCGCCTGTCGATCGGCCGATCCACGGGTGACGGGGAACGCGCCGAGAGCCGACAGGATCCATCCGATGGTGCCGTTCTTCCAGAGTGAATCCTTGCCCATGAAACGCAGACGACGCCGGGTGCAGGCCGACGCGATGGGGGTGTCGATGTAACTGCGGTGCACCGGTGCCAGAACGTAGGCGCCGGACTCGGGGATGTTCTGTCGTCCCTCGATCCGCATGCGGCAATAGGTCAGGAGGATGAAGGTGACCAGACTCCGGACGGCCGAGTAGAAGAGCCGACTTCCGCGCCCGTTTCCCGCCAGATAGGACTCGACACCGCTCATGCTCGTTCACTCCCCCGTCGACTCTGGAGCATTCGCACGATCTCCTCCACCACATCGTCGACCGAACGATTGCCGGTGTCGACGATGACGGAATCGGACGAGGTCGTCAACGGGCTGTCCGATCGGGAACTGTCCTTGTGGTCGCGTTCGATGATGGCCCGTTCCATTTCGTCGACGTCTCCTCCGACCTCGCCGACGCGACGTTTGGCCCGAACCCTCGCTGATGCGGTGAGGTACACCTTCAGCGAGGCGTCCGGAAAGACGACGGTGCCGATGTCGCGACCCTCGATGACGCCGCCGACGCGCTCGTCGCCCCACGCGCGCTGCAGATCTCTCATCAAACGACGTACCTCGGAATTGGCGGCCACCGTGCTGACACCGGAGGTCACGACGGCGCCACGAATGGAGTCCGAAACGTCGACACCGTTCACGGTGGTGCGACCATCGGCCACCCGGATGGCGACGTTCCGCGCCACCTCGGCGACCGCGACCGCGTCGTCGAGTGGAACCCCGCGATCGATCGCCGCCTGCGTGACGGCCCGGTACATCGCCCCCGTGTCGAGGTACTCGAATCCCAGTCGCCTCGCGAGTGCGCGCGCGATGGTGGACTTACCCGCCCCGGCCGGACCGTCGATGGCGA
>WLEG01000170.1 GCA_009704425.1 Actinomycetota bacterium
CCCTCCTTCGAGAGTCGCTCGATGACCGGAAGCATCTGCCCCACGATCACCGGCGCCAGTCCGAGGGACAGTTCGTCGATGAGCAGGATGCGCGGCTTCATGATGAAACTCATCGCCAGCGCCAACATCTGTTGCTGACCGCCCGAGAGGTTCACCGCCGACTCGTCCAGTCGATCGTTCAGGATCGGGAACATCGCCAACGCCTCGGCGCGGGCGGCGGCGACGCCGGCGGGATCACGACGGTGGGTCCAACCGGCGAGATCCAGATTCTCGCGCACGGTCAACGATCCGAACACTCCCTGACCGCCGGGCATCTGCACGATCCCCAACGCGGCGATCTCGTTCGGTGGCGCGTGCGTGATGTCCCGACCGTCGAAGATGACGGCACCTCGATCCGCCTCCAGGGTTCCGCTGATGGTCCGCAACAACGTGCTCTTACCGGCGCCGTTGGTACCGAGCAGGGCCACGATCTCGCCCTCCTCCATCTCCATGTCGATGCCCTGCAACACCATGCGACCGTCGTAACCGGAGTGCACGCCGCGCAACAGCAACAACTTCGCGTGCCCCTGACGTCGGTCGTAGAGCGCCTCGGATCGCGCGGCCGCCGACTGCCACACCTGTCCGATGTCGTCCATGATCACGTTGCCGATCGAACGTTGGATCAGACCGCCGATGACGAACAAGGGGATCATCACCAGCATGCCCACACGAATGGTGAACTTGTCGGCGAGCCAACCGATCATCGGCAGGACCGCCAGACCCGGGATGATCCACAACGAGGCCACCGAGTATCCGGTGGCGCGGGCCCGCGGAGGAATGGCCAACGACAGGCCGGTGAAGATGGCCGGAGCCAGCATCGCCAGGGCCGCCGAGATCACGCAGTTCACCGCCACGGCGACGTAGATGTTGGGAGCCAACGCGAACGCCGCCGACAGGAAAGCGGCCGCGATGGAGACCGTCGCTCCGATGCGCGTGAGTCCGGCGATGTTGCCGGTGAACTTCCGCGAGATCCAACGGGCGCCGAAAACAAGACCGATCAACTGACAGGGCTCGGCGATGGCCGCCGCCACCCCTCGGGCCCGCTCGTCGAGACCGAATTCGCGCTCGTACAACAACGACGCCAGCGACACGAAGCCGATCAGGCCCGTCGCGAGGAAGGGCAGGCTCCACCAGATGCGCTTGAGCGATTGGACCTTGTGAACCGTGCGCCAACTCTCGGCGAACGACGGAGCCTCCTCCTCGGTCTCGGCCACCTCGGCGGACACGTTCATCGCCCGACGTTCCCAGAGTCCGCGAATCGGCTCGCGCAGACGCATCGCCAGGACGGCGAAGATCATGGTGGGGATCATGAAGATGATGAACGGAGCGCGCCATCCGAAGGCGTACGCGAGGAACCCCGCCGAGATCGGACCCAGGAACGCACCCACGGCGTTGGCCGCGCGGTGCACCGAGAAGACACTGGAGCGCGATTCGATCGGGTAGTAGTCGCTGATCAACGAGTTGTGCGTGGGATCGATGACGGCCTTGCCCAGGGCCGACCCACTGCGCGCGATGCCGAAGACGATGAGGCCCGTCGCCATTCCGGTGAGTCCGGAGAACACTCCCCACACGATGGCTCCACCCACCACCAGCGGAACGCGACGCGAGCGATCGGCCCACTGCGCGATGGGCACCTGCAACGCGAGTGCCGCCACCGCCACCAGAGCCACCAGACCGAGCGTCGTGCTGAGGTCCAAGCCGAAGTGATCGCGAATCTCCGGAAGCAGGACTCCGAACGCCGCGCGATCGAGTTCGTCCACCGCATTGAGCGCGAAGAGGATCATGAGCGGGAAGACCGCCTCCCCTCCGCAGATGTCGCGCAACGTCGCCGCGGGATGACGGACGCTCTGCCACAGCGAACGTTCGGTGGTCATGAGCGGTCCCCTTCCCGTCCGGCGCGGGCTTCGATGCGGCGCGCCAACTCGTCACGAACACGCACGACCAACGCACCGAGTCCACCGGGGAGCGCCAACAGAACGAACAGCACACCCGCGGCCGTGGACAGGAACCTCCACTCGTCCGCGGTCACGAACCATTCGACACCTCGGAGGTACGCCGCCCCCAGCACGGCCCCGAACAACGATCCGAGACCACCGACGATCGACGCCGTGAAAACCTCCATCGAGCGACCCACGTTGTAACTGGTGACGTCGAAGCTGTAGTTCAACTGCGCGTACAACGCGCCGGCGGTCCCGGCCACCGCTCCCGAGATGGTGAACGCCGTCAACTTCACGCGCAACACCGGCACCGCGTAGGACTGGGCGCCCTTCTCGTTGTCGCGAAGCGCCAGGATCGCGCGACCGGTGCGACTGCGCCGGATTCCGCGCACCGCGAGCAGGACCACCAGAAGAACCGCCAAGGTGTACGCGTAGAAGCGCACCGGAGTGTCGATGTCGACACGGCCGAGCAACGGCAATCGCTTCACGCGTTCGTTCGGGATCCAGTCGAAGAACCGGTCGTTCAACAACCACTCGGTGACGCTCACGGCGAAGATGAGGGTGACCACCGCGAGATACAGGCCGCGCAGACGCAGTGCCGGGACACCGACGATGAAGGCCGCCACTCCCCCGGCCACGGCCGCGATCAACACGGCCAGCATCATGTCCACGCCCCACGTCGTGGTGCACTTCGCGCTCACCGCGGCCCCGATGGCCACGAATCCGACCTGTCCGAGCGAGATCTGACCGGCCCAACCGGTGAGGACCACGAGCGACAGCCCGATGATGGCGTACACGAAGATCGCCGTGATCTTGATGATCTGATCGGTGCGCAGGATCATCGGGGCCACCACCACGAAAGCCGCGATGACCGCGAACGTTCCCCAGCGCATCAGGCGGACGAGGGGCAGACGCGCCAGATGGGCGGGTAGGTCGCGAACCTCGTCGGCGAGACGCCACGACGCCGTGGTGTCCTGATCGAGTCGCGTGCTGCCCTTGCGTTGCATCAACAACGCGACCATCACCGCGACACCCACGAACGGAGCGACCAGCAACGGACTGTCGGCGTTCCACATGATCCCGTACTCGAGAACCCCGAGCGCGACCGCGGCCACCGCGATGGTCGGCAGATGACGCAGTCGACCGATGACGAGGGCACTGAGGGCCAGGATCAGGCCCGACACCGAACCGGCCGCTCCGATGGGCAGGCCCAGGATTCCCGCGCGCAGGAAGAGGGCCAGGAACGACAGGGCCGCGGCGATCATCCACACGATCGTCGACAACCACCCCACCGGAATACCCAACAACGCGGCGCGGTCGCTCCGCTCGGCGGCGGCTCGCACGGCCGTGCCGACGCGCGTGCGCGACAGGAACAGACCCACCGCCAGCATGGCCGACGGGGCCACCATCAACGCGATCAGGTCGTTCGCGTTGAGGATGAAGGTGCCGATCGTCAGCTTCCAGTCCAGTGGCGCCGGCACGCGTTCGGAGGCCGCCGCTTCGTCCCAGAGTTTGGGCATCGAGAGCGCGATGACCGCCAACAGTTGCGTGATGCCGATGGTGGCCACGGTCAACACCAATCGGGGCGATCGCACGAAGCGCCGCACGATGGCCAGTTCGACGACGGCCCCGAGCACCACCGACGACACCAGTCCCACCGACAGACCGAGCAGGTACGGAAGGCCGTTGAAGACGATGAGGCCCACCGACAATGCGGCCGGGACGTAGCCCAGATCGGCCTGGGCGAAGTTGATCACCCGATTGGCGCGGTACACGAGGGCCATGCCCACGGCCAGCAATGCGGTGAGCAGTCCGAGCACGACCCCGCGCACCCAGGCGCCCGCGGGCAGACCGAAGAAGACCAGCTGCACGGCCACCAGGGCGAGTGCCGGCGACAGCGGACCAACGGTACGCCATACGCGCGGACCAACGGTTCGCCAGACGCTCGGAGCAACGGCCCGCAACGCACTCGACTTCAACGCGGTCCCCCGACTGCCATCCCCGACCCCCCGGTCGTCGCCAGTCTTACCACACCGGAATCGGGCCGCGAGCCGAAACTTTTGGCGTATGGACTGTAACTACACGCCTCAGTAGAGTTGACCGGAATGGGTACCGTCCGCCGACACACCTTCATCGACGCGTCCGCCGACGCCGTGTGGTCGTTGGTGGGTGATCCGGCCCGCCTGCACGAATGGTTCCCCATCGTGGGTTGCGAGGTGAAGGGCGACAAGCGCTGGATCGACCTGGCCGGCGGCTTGCGGTTCGAGGAGGACATCGTCACCCTCGACCACGACCTCCGACGCTTTCAGTACTCCATCGTCAACAACCCGATCATCAAGAAGCACCTCGGCACGGTCGATGTCATCCCCGATGGCGCCGATCGATGCGTGGTGGTGTACTCCACCGATCTCGACCCCGAGGTGATGGCCCTCATCATCGCCGGCGGTGCCGGTGCCGGGCTCGACCGACTCCACGACATCTTCCCCGACCGCAAGGACGTTCACTGATGGGTCGCAAGATCCTGTTCTTCACCACCGACCAACAGCGCTACGACGGCCTCGGCTGCAACGGCGGCCTGGTGGCGCGCACCCCCAACATCGACAACTTGGCCACCGGAGGCATCAACTACCGGCGTGCCCACCCGCAAAGTGTCGTCTGCATGCCGTCGCGCTCCACGATGGTCACCGGTCAACACGTGGCCACGCACGGTGTGTGGATGAACGGAGTCCCGTTGCCCGTCGACGCCCCCAGCGTGGCGCGCACCCTGCACGACGCCGGCTACAAGACCGCGCTCATCGGCAAGGCCCATTTCGAGCCGTTCATGGATCCGTTCCTGCGCTACACCGAGAACAAG
>WLEG01000171.1 GCA_009704425.1 Actinomycetota bacterium
ATCTGGGCGCCATAGTCCGAGTAGCGGTACGAGGTGCCGTCCATGTTCACCGCGTCGACGACGAAGGTGTACGCGGTCCCGGCGGTGAGGCCGGTCACGGTATAGGACCGTGTCGACGAATCGAGAATGTCGGCCAACACCGTGGTCGGATTGCTGTTCGCACCGCTGCTGAATCGAATGCGGTAGCCGACGATCGAGCTGCCACCGTCATCGACCACGTTGCCCCACGTGAGCGTCACCCGGTCACCACCTTGGGCCGCGGCAAGATTGGCCGGAGCCAAGGGCTTGGTCGAAGGCGTCGCGGTGATCACCGACGGAACACCCGAGCCGTAGATGTTGATGGCGGTCACGCGGAATTGATACGCGACTCCGTTGCGCAGACCGTACAGCCGAGCCCACGTGTATTCGGAGGAACGGTCGGTGACAAACTGCCACGATGCACCGTTGTCGACACTCTGCTCGATTCGGTACACCACCGGAGAGCCGATGTTGCCCACGTAGTACTGACTGAAGTTGCCGCTGTACACGCAACAGGACCAATTCAGGTGCACCATCTGGCTGTACGGCGTGGCGGTGAGTTGCATGAGACTTCCCGCCATGCCACCGGGCATCGCGTAGATGAACGTGCTCGTGGGTCCGGTTCCGGCTGCGTTCACGGCCGATATCCGGAACACGTACCACGGATTTCCGTATCCACCGTTGAGGAAGTTGTGCAATCCCGTCGCCGTGAACGTGGTGTTGCCGGCCCCGATCGTGCGCCCGTACTCGGTACACGACGTGATGTTGGTGGTGCACAGTTCGATCAGATACTGGGTGATCGGACTGCCGTTGTTGTTCGGCTGAGACCACGTCAACGTGACGGATTCATTACCGTTGACCACGCCCACGTTGGCGGGAGCGTTGGGGGTGGTGAAGGGGGTGGCGACGATCGACGCGTAAGGGCTCACACCGACTGCCGTCACGGCGGCCACCCGGTACTGGTACGCGGTTCCGTTCACGATGCCGCGCGCGGTGAAGGAGGTGGCCGCCGTGTCCATGGTCAGGACGGACCAGTTGACACCGTCGGTGGACTGCTCCACCCGATAGCCATACACGTTGTATCCGCCATCCCAGGATGCGGTCGTCCACGTGAGAGCGACGGTGCCATCCCCGGGGACGGCCGACAGGGACCGTGGTTGTGCCGGCAACTCGTACGCGATGAAGCTCACGGCTCCGAAATCGCCATCGCCCACGGACGTGACCGGGATGACGCGGACCACGAAATTCGTACCGGGCAGCAAACCCGTGATTCGGTAGGAGGTCGCTGATGCCGGAACAAGGTCATCGATCACGGTGCTCGCAACGGCCGTCGAGTCCGTCGAGGCCACCAAACGGATTCGGTAGCCCTGCAACGGTAATCCCCCCGTGTAGGTGGGTGGTTGCCAACTCAAGGTGGTCGACGATGTGGCCGCGTCGACCGTCGCCGTCAGCATCCTCGGTGCCGAGGTGATGGATCCCGTGATCGACCCCGAACCCTGGGGCACGAACGACACGTAGTTGTACGAACCCAATCCGAGCGAGGTGCGCGCGGCCACACGGAACATGTACGAGACGCCGGCGGTGAGCCCCTGTATGTAGGTCTGGGTGCCGCTCGCCAAAAGCGTGTTCAGGGTCGACCAGGTCGAGCCCCCGTCGCTCGATTGCTCGTATTGGTAGCCCACCACCGTCTGCCCGAAAAGTTGACTCGGAGCACCCCAGTTCAGGAGCACCTGGTTGCCGAATCCCTCCCACGCACTGGCGACGGCGGACAGGTTGGTCGGTGCGCTCACCTGAGGTGTGGTTCGTCCGACGACGCGCGCTTCGTCTCCGATGCCCGCCACGGTGACCGCTCGAACGCGGAACGTGATGCCACCCTGGGAGTTGGTCATGCCCGTCACCGTGTACGAGGTGGTTGTCGATGGCACGAGCGAGTCGATCACGATCGACGGGGTACAGGCCTGGCTGTTGCAATAGTCGAGGAAATAGCCGAGGACCGGTGCCCCGCCCGTATTGATCGGAGCGACCCACGACAACTGAATGGTTCCGTCACCGGTACCGAGCGCCGACAGATTTCGAGGCGCGCTCGCCGTGACCACCGACGCGGAGGTCACGATGGCGTAGGCACCGAGCGAGTTCGCCGTGACCGCGGCGACGCGTAACGACCGGTTCACGCCGTTCGGCACCCCATCGACGACGAACGAGGCCGTCGTCGAGCCGGTGTTCGGCGTGATGGTGTTCCACGTGATGCCGTTGTCGGAACTCTGATCGATTCTGTAACCGAGGATGGTCTGCACCGCGGAACCATTGGTGGTGAGAGTCGGCGCGGTCCACGAGAGTGTCAGCTCGGTGCTCGAAGTCGTCGTGGCGGTGAGATTCGTCGGCGCCAGCGGAGTCGCGAAGACGAACGCATCCACGGGAATGCTCCACGCGCCTGGTCCAGCCGTGGTGAGAGCACGAAGACGGAACGAATAGCCGGTGTTCGCGGCGAGTCCGGTGATGGTCCGCGTGAGAGCCGTCGACGTCGACGTCGACGCGTCCACGGTGGTCCACGCCGACGTGTTCGAGGACAATCCACCACTGACACGCGGGGCGCTCTGAATCTCGTAGCCGGTCACGGTGCCGGTCACGAACGTCGGGGCGGTCCACGTGAGAGTCGCACTGTTGTCGCCGACGACCACCGACGGTGTGGTCACGGTGTTCGCCGCGAGTCCGCCCGCTTGCACGTGCGTTTGAATTCTCGAGGCCGGGAGAGCGCTCCCGTACACCGCCACGTTGCTGATCGAACCCGTGAAGAAATTCGATGCCGTCGTGTTGCGGGCACCGATGGAAATCGGTGCCGGCACCGACGAGACGTCGACACCAACGGTCGCGGTGGACCCGACGAGAGCTCCGTTCCAGTACAGGCGCACGTTGGAACCGTCGAATGTCAGAGCAACGTGTTGCCAGACGTTCGCCCGGATCAGGCCGCTCGCGGAAATCACGGTGGTCCCACCGACCCATGCGAACAATTGGCCCGCCTGAGTGACGTCCAGATGCCAGTTGCGCGCGGTACCCGAGTCAGCGCGAGCGACGACGGTGCTGAACGACGATGTCTGGGTGCCCGGACGGATCCATGCTTCGGCGGTGAGCGACGGTGTCTGCCACGTGGTGTTGTCAGCAACGAGAATTCGCGACGTGGTGCCGTTGAACGAGGCGCCCGTCCCCACGGGTCCGGTCACTCCGAACGTCACCGCAGTCACGGCCCCAGTGGAGGTCGTCGACCCGGAACCGACGGCGGTCGAAGAACCCACCGCATCGTTGAGTCGCCAGTATCCGGTGGGCAGATCGGCCTGAACCGAAGCGTCGTACGAGACGCTGTTGTCGCTTCCGGACTCGGGGATCGTCCCCGCACTCGGGCTCGAGGAGCCGGGAGCGGATGCGAAGTTGCCCGACGTGCTCCCGCCGGCGGTGAAGATCACCGTGGTGGGGGTGCCCGCACCGGACGCGTTGCTGGCGAAGACCCGGTACTGGTACTGCGTGCCGGGCGTCAACGAGGAAATGGCGAAAGGTGACGTGGCCGACGAGGACACCGTCGTCCACGTGGCGCCATCGACCGAACTCTGCGCCGTGTACCCGGTGATCGATCCGGAACCGATGTCGGTGGGCGCCGACCACGCGATCGAGGCTCCTCCGTTCGTGGGTGTCGCCACGAGTGACACCACCCGACCCGGTACACCGCCGACCGCCATGATCGAGCGCCGTTGTTCGGATTCGGAAGCGGCCGCCGACAACACGCTCGCGGCATCGCGACTCTCCGGAGACACCTCGGGTTCCGATGCTTCGGAACTTCGCCGACCCGCGTCGGTCGAGAACGGGTTGATCGACACGACATCGGAGGCCGCCCCTCGACCGAACGAAGTGCGGGCCCTCACTCGAACTCGATACTCCTGATCGATCAGCGGCTGCCCGGACGACGAGGCGACGGTGACGGTCCGCGTGTCGGCGGATGCACTGGCGACCGTCGACCACGACACACCGTCGGAACTGAGGTCCATGTCGAAACCGATGATCTCGTAGCCGCCATCGGACGCCGGAGACTCCCACGAGGCATTCAGCGCACCCGAACCCGTCGAGGAGACCGCGAACGAGTTCGGAGACGTGGCCGCTCCGCGTGGCGTGCCGGAAACCACTTGGCTGGACGCGCCGACACCAACTTCGGTGATCGCTCGTACGCGAATCTCGTACGCCGTTCCATTGACGATGGTCAGACGATCCGAGGAGGTGATCATCGCAGTGGTCGACGAGGAATAGGTGTTCGGGACAGCGGTGATCCAATCGCCGCCGACGACGCGGGCATCGATGCGATAGCCGATGATCCGTGAGCCGCCATCGTTCGTCGGAGTCGCCCAGTTGACGAGCAAGTAACCGTCGCCGGAACGGACGACCGGGGTGTCCCCCGAAGGCGACACGTATCCCGTGGCCGCCCAATGCGCGGCGAGCCTGGACGATGCGAGAGATGAACCGAACACGGCGACGTGGGCGATCCATCCCCGGAACGAATTGCCGTCGGCAGACGAGCCGAACGACACGAGTCCACCTCCGTGCGGGACCGTTCCCGTGACCATGACCGAGCCATCGACGATGATCGACACCGAGTCAACGTCGACGACCACGGCGACGTGTTGCCACGAACCCTGAGCGATCGCCCCGGACGCGGTGGCCACCATGGTCGCCCGGCCGTCACGGTGACCGACGAACTGCAACGCGCCACGATCGCCCAAACGGAACTCGAATCCGTTCGCATGGTCTCC
>WLEG01000172.1 GCA_009704425.1 Actinomycetota bacterium
CGACCTCGGAGGAGGGACGTTCGATGATGGCCATCTGAGTGTTCTCCCTTTACTTCAGTTCGAGTAGGTAGGCGACGAGGGCATTGATCTGGTCCTCGGTGAGGCCCAGAGCGGGCATTCCGCGGTACTTACCGCCGGTGTCGGCCAGCTTGGTGGGGTCCGCGTACATGGGCTTCTTCTCGGGAGCGTTGCGCAACCATTCGCGCAGGTCCTTCTGATTGAGGCACTCTTCGCTGACGCCGGCCAGGTACTTCTGACCGAACTCCTCCGACGTGGCGTTCCACACGTCGTCGCGGCATTCCGGCGTGAGCAGGTCCCACGAGGCGCCCGCGAAGGTGTTGCGGGTCATGAGATTGGTGAGGTTCGGCGCCGCACCGGACACGACGTACTGATCGGGGGCCGCCACGTTCGGCGTTCCGTCGGCGTTGAGCAAGCCGTTCACCTGGTGGCAACGGGCGCACTGCTGCAGGAACAGCTTTTCTCCCTCGAGGGCCAAGGCGTTGTCGGCCGAGGGCGAACTGTAGGGCTCGAGCTGGTTGGCCACCCACGCCGCGTAGTCGGCCTTGGAGAGCACGACGGCTTCCATGCGCATGTACGCGTGCGACAGACCGCAGAACTCGGTGCACTGTCCGGCGTAGATGCCGGGCTCGGAACCTTCCATACGCAACAGGTGCACACGACCGGGAACGCTGTCCTTCTTGCCGTTCAGCTTGGGGATCCAGTACGAGTGGATCACGTCGCGACTGGTGACGCGCAACAGAACCTTGGTGTCCTCGGGGATGACCAACTGACCCGACGTGACGATCGGTTCGCTGATGCCGTACACCTCGGAGTTGTCGCCGACCGCCGGGTAGTCGTACTCCCACCACCACTGCTGTCCGGTGACGTTGATGGTCATCTCGGTGTCGTCGGTCTTGGCCAGATCGAAGATGGTGCCCACGGTCGGGATACCCACACCGATGAGGATCAGAACCGGGATGACGGTGAGGGTGATCTCGAGGGCCGGCTTGCCGTGCGTCTGCTCGGGCATGGCCTGACCACGATCGCGGAAACGGAACACGGCCCACGCCACCGCGGCGAACACGATCAATCCGACGATGCCGGCGATGTAGAAAATGGGACGCTGAAGATCGTCGATCATCTTGGCGTTCGGACCGGCCGGTTGCCACGTGTCCTGAGGAGCGTCCTTCGCGCAACCGGCGAGAGCCACCAGTGACGACACGGCCAGAGCCGGCTTGATGATGTTCGACCAACGACGCGACGACTTCATCGACACTCCTGCTCGCTCGTTCATGTTGCTCACGGTACTCATGGGTTCAGATCGACTCTCTACGGGGGCTGGGGTGACTCACGGCACCTGAATCTCGATGGATGCACCTTCGACGCCGGGCACCGTGATCGAGTACGGCTCTTCACTTGCGAACGAGGGCTTGGGGATGACGATCGACACCGCTTGAGTGCCGCCCTTGGCGATCAACGACGTGCAGGCCTCGAGCACGGTGTCCTTGGAAACGCCACCACCCAGATCCTCGACGGTCTTGCCGTAGGTGACCACCATGCGGTGCTCGTGATCGTCCTCGTTGATGAACAGGATCGTGGAGGGGTTCGAGCGCTGCAGGGTGATGGAGTTCAACTCGCCGTTCCAACCGTCCATCTCGGCGAAGAGCCGACCGTCACGCAGAACGACCGTGGCGGCCACGCTGCTCTTGGCCGACACCGAGCGCGCCGCGTCCTCGTCGGTCTCCTCGGCTTCTTCACCGCAGGCCCGGTGCGCGAAGTGGTCCTCGGCGGCGGCCTTCACCAGTTCCTCGCGCTCGCCGTCGAGGGCCAACGCGATACCGGTGCCCGAGAGAGCGACCAACACGACTCCGGCCACGGCGCCGATCACCCGACGACTGGCCCCGCGACGAACGCTGACCATCGAACCGAACGCCAGAACGATGGCGGCCAACACCGAGATCACGACGAGGCCGGCTTCCTTGGAGAGCGACAGCATGATGCGCGAGAACGACAGCACGATGACCGTGAGAATGATGGCGGCTCCGACCGGGATCTCGAGCGGGTGCACGACCCAACCGCGCACCTTCTCGTTGTAGGTCGCGTCGGCCGAGGCGCGGTCGCTCCAGTTCTTGATGAGCCACTGGCCGAGCATGGCGAAGAAGAGGCACACGCCCACCTTGAAGATGCCGGGGTAACTGACCAAGCCCACGACCACGATGCCGGCGGAGAGTGCCGTTCCGAAGGGGAACCAACTGCGACCCGCGACCCGCTGCGCGGCGTTGCTGGTCGCGTGCGCCGCGGTGTCGGTGGACAGCACGTGTCCGTCACGCACGAACGACGCGATGGCACCCATGAAGATCAGGGCGACCGCGAGGAACGCGAGCGACACGACACCGATGGACCCGCCGTCGTTGGCGATGAACCAGAGGATCGCGGCGACCGCGGTCGCGCTTCCGAGTCCGTAGAGGAATTTCGAGCCGGTGGTGATCATGTGTTCTGCCCCGTCACTTCTGCACGTAGACGACGAACCACACCGCGGTGAAGGCCGCGGTGAGGAAATACCAATACAGAGCACTCGCCGACACGACCTCGAGCTCCTTGGTGCGCCCGCCGAGGAACCGGAAGGCGGCGACCGCCGTGAACACGATGCCGGCCACCATGAGAAGGGTCATGGTGCCGGTGATGGCGTAGAACATGGTGTGGAAGGCGCCGTCGTTCACGGCCACGCCCATTTGGGTCCAGATGAACACCTGGGCGTTGACCACCATCAACCCGAACATCGCGGTGAGGCCGAAGGCCAGACCGGCGTGGGTGCGATCGACGCGCTTGGCCGAATAGACCGCCCACTGGGCCATGATGCACACGACGCACAAACCGATCACCATCATGTTCGCGGCGACCTCGGGCACGACGATCTTCTCGGGCATCCAGTCCCGGATCAAACCACGCTTGGCGGACTCGCGCAGCGGAGCGTCGGCGCGGAACTGCAACCACGTGGCCAGCATTCCGCCGAGCAACGTGGTGGACGCCGCGACGGCGAGCGCGGTGCCGACGAACACCTGACGGCGCGCGGGAGCGGAGGGGGCGGGGGGCAACGCGAGCATCAGGCGTCCTTCCCGTTCGAAGCGGACTTGAGATCGGAGAGCGGGGTCGCCGAGCCGACGACCACCAGGTCGGAGAAGTTGTCGGCGGGCGGCGGCGACGACGTGGCCCACTCGAGGGTCTGTCCGTCCCACGGGTCGTCACCGGCGGACTCACCCGAGATGAAGCTCTTGGCGGCCAAGGCGATGAAGCCCAACGAGGTGAGCAACATCAACGCGAAACCGGCGGTGGTGAGGGTGTTCCACAACTCCTGCGGTCCCGAGTACGAGAAGCCGTCGAGGGCTCCGGCGGGCTGGTCGGCGAAACCGGCGATCATGTACGGGATCGAACCGAGGGCGGTGGCCAGCAGAGCCAACAAACCCAAGGGCAATGCGGCCTTGTCGGAGATGCGACGTCCCCACAACTTCGGACCCCAGAAGCACAACGCGCCGAACGCCACGGTGACCGAACCGAAGGTGATCGCCACGTAGGTGCCGGCCTCGAAGATCGAGCCGCGCAGACCGGCGTCTTCGATGGACCCCAGAACGTTGGCGGCGACGCCGAGAAGGATGGTGAGCAAACCGTGCAGAGCGAACACCAGCGGTGCGGCGACGCGGGGCTTGCCGTTCTTCAACGTGAGCGCGCTCGTGCCGAGCACGCCGAGCACGCCGAGCAACGGAACGACGGTGAGCAGACCCCAGGGCAACAGGTCGGCGATCTTCTCGCCGGCATTGGCGAAGAACGTGTCACCTTCCCAGGGAAGAGTGACCATCGTCTGGGTGACGGTGGCCAACGTCGCGATCGACACGATCCCGAGAGCAACGTACGCCGCCGAACGCTGAGCCAACTTCGTGCGACCCATCACCGGAACGATGTCGAGCACCATTCCGAGCGCGGGAATGGCCAGCAAATAGGTGAACGGCTGCGACAAGGCCCATCCCGCCCAGTCGGACACACCGGTGTTGCCACCGAACGCCGCGCGGGCGTACTTGTGGTCGACGTAGAGATAGATCGACGTGCCGATGAAGACCGGAAGCGCGAGCAACAGGGTGACCGAACCGATCAGCGACGACCACGCGAAAAGCGGAGCGCGCAACAATCCCATGCCCGGTGCGCGGGTCGTGAGCACCGAGGTGGCCACCGAGGTGGCGGTCATGACGAGGCCCGTCGACATCACGATCGTTCCGAGCAGATACAGATCGACCATGTCGGACGATCCACCACCGGGACCACCGTTGGCCACGATCGAGGCCACGGCCAGACCCAAACCGGTGAGCCACATCCAGTAGCCACCGGCGGCCAAACGGGGGAGCGCCAGCGCACGTGCGCCCAGCTGCAACGGCACGACGGCCACGGCGAGACCGAGCAAGAGGGGGGCGACGGCGCCAAAGGTCAACAGGAGACGCGCGGCGGACAACACCTGCGTGGCCGAATCGGTGTCGAGCAACTGGTAGCCCTCGGCGTCGATGCGCTCGAAGGCGACGAGCACCGCCAACACGAGGCCCGCCAGCAATCCGACGAGGCCGGTGCCGGCGTACAAACGACCGACCTGCTTGTGGTCGGCCGATGTGATCCACACGGCAACTGCGGGGGGAGCCGCTGTGGTGCCGGCGGCGTGGTGCGTATCAATTGATGTCATTCGAGATGGCTCGCTTCACGCGCAACGAGAGGGACACGGCTTGTCCGTGCTCCTCGGGGGTCTCAAC
>WLEG01000173.1 GCA_009704425.1 Actinomycetota bacterium
AACGTCGGGGCATCGCCATCGGCAGACCGAGATGCTTGCCCTCCTCGAGCACCGTGACCACGCGGCCTCGCTCGGCCAGGTACTCGGCCAGCTCCAGGCCCACCAGCCCGCCACCGATCACCACCACTCGACGACCCACGGGCATCCACGCCTTCGACAGTCGACGGATGCGGTCGGCCCGACTCAACAGACCGACGGCTCGTCCGACCCCGACGGCGACACGTCCGAGCACTCCGATCCCGCTCAGGTCCGCATCGGCTTCTCCGGTGATGACCGCTCGCAATCCGTCACCGGTGAGAACGTGGGGCAGATCGGCGCCGGGAACCGCGGGACGGCCACGACGCGCCCCGGTGGCCACGATGACCGCGTCGGGGCGCAGGCTCTCGACGAGTTCGACGTCGGCCACGGTGTTCGTGAGGACGTCGACGCCGAGTCGTTCGATCTCGTGCGTCAGCCAGTCCACGAGCATCGCGTTGGCGGGCGTGGTGAGTTGCGAGAACCACATGGTTCCGCCCAGACGACCGCTCTTCTCGATGAGCGTCACCTTGGCGCCACGAGTGGCCGCCACGCGCGCCACCTCCATACCGCCGGGTCCGCTTCCGATGACCACGACATGCTGCGCCCGATCGATCGGTGTCAGAACGGCGACCTTCTCGTTGCACAAAGCCGGGTTCACGGCGCACTTCGGATTGCCGTCGAAGAAGTTCTGCTCGACACAGACGTAGCAATTGATGCAGGGCCGCACGGAACGTCGTTCGCCCGCGCGAATCTTGTTCACCAGATCGGGGTCGGCCAACAGTTGTCGACCCATCGAGACGAAATCGCACTCGCCGGCCGCGATCATCTCATCGGCCACCTCGGGCAGCATTCGCCCCACCGCCACCACCGGGATGGTGACGGCGCGCTTGATGGTCTTGGTGTGCTCGCGATAGGCGGCCACCGTGTTGGGAAGCGGACCGTCGGTGAAGTTCGCGAAAGGATTGTGTGCGTTGGCCGACACGTGGATGGCGTCGGCCCCGGCGGACTGGATCAACGCGGCGGCCTCGGCGGTCTCCGCGGCGGTCAGACCGTCCTCGGGGCCGTACTCGTGTCCGTTCACCCGCACCAGCACCGGGTAGTCGACGCCGACCTCGGCCTTCACCGCGCGCACCACCTCGCAGGTGAGACGCGCGCGGTTCTCGATGGATCCGCCCCAGCGATCGTCGCGCTTGTTGTACGTGCGCGACAGGAACGTCGAGAGCAGATAACCGTGCGCGGCGTGGATCTCGATGGCGTCGACGCCGGTGGCCTTCACGCGTCGCGCGGCGGCGGCGAACTGATCGACCACCCACGCCAGATCGTCCTCGTCGGCCACCTTGTAGGTGGCCTTCTTGCCCTGGGTGGCGGTGGCCAGGCGCATGAGTTCGTCCATCGGGTTGTCGCGCAACGCCGACATGTCGGGACCGCCTTCGAGCAACGACGGCACCAACTGCGGACGACCATCGGCCGTGTCGACACTGGCGGTCTTGCCGTGATGACACAACTGCATGCACAAACGCCCGCCGACCGAGTGCACCGAGTCCGCCAGACGACGGATACCGGGGATGAACCGGTCGTCGGAGAACGCCGGTTGATGACGCGAGGTGGCTCCGAGGGGCCACGCCACCGCACCGGTGCCGGTGATGACCATGGCGGTGCCACCCGCCGCCCGGGCGGTGTAGTGGGCGATCTCACCGTCGCTGATCTCGCCCTCGACGCAGAGGTTCATGTCCATCGCCGGCAGGAACACGCGGTTGGACAACTCGAGTCCGGCGATACGCCCGGTCGACAGCAGGGAGTTGTACGAGCGTTCAGTCATCGAGAGTCACTCGCTGGTGTTGCTGCGTTGAATGGCCCGCTCATCCGTGCCCAGGTAGCTGGCGATCACCGCGGGGTTCGTGCGGATGGACTGCGGGTCACCCTCGGCGATGACGCGACCGGCCTCGAGGCAATAGATGCGGTCCGAGATGGACATCACCATCGGCATGTCGTGTTCGATGATCAGGATCGACGCTCCCAGTTCGCGCTGAATCGTCTGAATGAGCGGTCCGAACGCTTCGGTCTCGCGCTGGGCCACTCCGGCGGTGGGCTCGTCGAGAAGAAGCAGTTTGGAGTCGAGGGCGATGAGCGCCCCGAGTTCGACGATACGACGAGTGCCGGTGGACAGTTCGCCCATCAATGCGTCCGCGTACCGACCGAGACCCAGATAACTGATGATCTCGTCTGCCTCACGGCGCTTGCGACGCTCGGCGATCGGCGACGGCGGCAACGCGAGAATGGAGGGAACCAGCAACGAGCGCTGACGCGATTCGAGGGCCACCATCAGGGTCTCGCGCACGGTCAGCGAGGCGAACAATCTCGCGTTCTGGAACGCGCGACCCTGACCCAGACGAGCTCGGCGATGAGCCGACATCCCCGAAATGTCACGCCCGTTCAGTTCGACCAGTCCGGTGGACGGAAGGAGACCGGAGACCGCGTTGAGAATGGTGGTCTTGCCCGCTCCGTTGGTTCCGATCAGGCCCACGATCTCTCCGGGACGCACGAGAATGTCGACGCCGTCGACGATGGTTCGACCACCGAGGTTCACGGTGAGTCCGTCGGTGCGCAGCGGAACCGCGGTGGGATCCACATCGGTTCCCTTCCCACCGAGCGACGCCACGTCGGCTCCCTTCTCGCGCACCGGAGGAGTCCAGTTGGTGCGACGCGCGATCCAACCCAGCAGGTTGTCGCGGAACGAGTGCAGAATCGAGATGAGGCCACTCGGGAAGTACAACAGCACGATCAACATTCCGAATCCGCTGGCGAAGAGTTCCACCTGCTCGGTGCCGTCGAAAACCAGTGGCAACGCCACGATCACGAGGGTGCCGAGAATGGCGCCCGTGATGGAGCCGATTCCGCCCACCACGGCCACGGCCACGATGCGCAACGAATCCTCGAACTCGAACGCGAGTCCGTCGACCTTGAACTGCCCACTTCGATCGGCCAGGGGCAACAAGGCGCCCGCCAACGCGGCGATGCCACCCGACACCGCGAACGCCAACAACTTCGCCCGGTTGGGCGACACCGTGTACGCGGCGGCGGAGTTCTCGTTGTCACGCGTGGCGATGATCGAACGACCGATGCCGGTGCGACGAATGCGCCACACCAACAAGATGACCAGAACCGCGATGAACAAGGTGAAGTAGTAGATGCCGTCGAAGTTCTTGCCCTTCACCTCCCAGAACAGGAGGCGGAATCCCTTGGCACGGTCGACGTTCAGCTTGGCCACGCCCCCACCGTCGGGCGCCACCTTCTCGGCGACCAGGAACCAGGAGCGGATCATCAGGCCGAATCCGAGTGTGATGACCGCGAGGTAGAGACCCTTCACGCGCAGGGCCGGGATACCGATGATGATCGCCGCACCGACACCGAAACCGATACCGATGATGATCGACAACCAATACGGAAGTTCGTCGGCGAAGTAGATGGTGGAGTACGAGCCGAGAGCCACGAATCCGAACTGTCCGAGCGACAGCTGACCGCCCCAACCGGTGACCACGGTGACCGACAACGCCACGATCAGGTAGATCGGCACGATGGAGAACTTCAACACGTCGCTGGCCTTGTCGAGCTGCATCGGAACGATGAGGGCCACTCCGGCCAGCAGGGCCATTCCACCGAGCGTGAGCGCGCGATAGAGCGGATGGCGCGTGAGTTCCACGCGGGCCGCGCGAACCTTGTTGGTGAGCTGCCAGCCACTGTCACGCATGGACTCGCCGCGTCCGGTGGTGAAGAGCACCACGAGCAGGATCACGAAGAGCACGGCCACGTTGGCGCCGGCGGGCATCTGACCCAACAACGACCACGACACCAGAAGGCGATCGATGAGTCCCGCGACGAGACCGCCGACGAGGGTCCATCCGAACGACTTCATGCGGCCGACCATCGCCGCCACCAACGACAACAGCAACAACTTCGGACCCAGCGCGGTCTGCACCGATCCGATGGAGCCGCCGTAGAGGGGCGTGATGAGCAGAACGCTCAGCGTGGCCAACACACCAGCCAGGGCCCACACCTTGGTGGACACCTTGCGCACGCCGATTCCGGCCAACTGCGCGGCGGAGAAGTTGTCGGCGGTGGCGCGCACCTGCATACCGAACGCGCTCTTGTGAAAGAGCCAACCGAGGAAGACCATGAGTGCCGGGACGACGAGCAACACCTGCACCTGCGGTCCGGTGAGAGACAAGCCGGCCACTTCCCATTGGCCCGAGATGAGCACGGGGAATCCCACCTGGGTGGCCTCCTCGTCGGTGATCGGAATGCGCAGCTGAAGGAGCTGGATGACCTGCGTGAGTCCGAGCGTGGCCACGAACAACAACAAACGCGGTTGCGTGAAGAGACGTCGCAGGACGAGCTCGGAGACGACACCGAGCACGAGGCCGGCCAACAGTGCCAGCGGAAGCGACAATCCGAACGCGATGTCGTAGCGAATCTGCAGAACCGCCATGAGGTAGCCGCCGAACGCACCGATCTGACCGTGCGCGAAGTTGATGACCCCGGTGGCGCGATAGATGAGCAACAGTCCGAAGGCCACCAGTGCGTACACCAGACCCTGCACCAGACCGTCGAAGACGATGTCGCCCGAGAAGACCAATCCGATCATCGCCATCACGCTCCCGCTCCCGACAAGAAGACCGCGCGCAAAAGGTCGCCTCGCTCGAGGAGATCCTTGGCCGGACCCTCGAACTTCACCTGTCCGCGTTCCATGA
>WLEG01000174.1 GCA_009704425.1 Actinomycetota bacterium
GCACATGATGGGTGTGAACGAGGACATCCTCGCGGGCCGCATGGAGGGCGTCACCACCGATGCCTGGACGCAAGCGCAGGTGGACCGTCATGTCGGAGAGTCGTTGAGACGGTTGGCCGACGGATGGGAGGCGATCGCGGTCGACTTCGACGCCGTTCTGCCCCACATACCGGCTCCGGTGAACTCTCAACTCGTCATGGACGCCGTCACCCATGAGCACGATCTGCGCCACGCACTGGGCTCCACTGACGCGCGTGACACCGACGCGGTGCACGTCGCGCTCGGTTGGTTGCTCGACATGGCCGAGACGAAGCAACCCGGACTCGGACACGCGTTGTCGGAGTCGGGGGTCGAACCCTTTCAGTTGTTGCGATCTCTCACCGGACGTCGCTCACTCGACCAAATCGCCGAAACCGGCCTGCCGGTGTCGACGATCGAGAGGATCCTGAAGGGAACACCCATGAAACCACCGACGGTCGCCATCGAGTCCATTCGATGAGAACCCCCGGACGACAGGAGAGGACATCATGAACGCCGAAACGAACACGGGGACGAAGGCCACCTTCACCAAGTTCGAGGATTCCACCCGTGAGGAGTGGGCCACCATCATGGAGTGTCTGAAGGTGACGCAATCTCTCGTCCCCGATCGCATCATGGAACAACTGCGCCACCTCGGATCCGACGACGGTGGCTTCCCCGTGTCGCGTCTCGAACACTGCCTGCAGACCGCCACGCGCGCCATGCGTGGCGGAGAGAGCGACGAGTACGTGGCCTGCGCACTCATCCACGACATCGGCGACACGCTGTCGCCGTACAACCATCCGGCCATCGCCGCGGCCATCGTGAAGCCGTTCGTCAGCGAGGCGAACCATTGGATGGTGGAGCATCACGGGATCTTCCAGGGCTACTACTTCTGGCATCACATCGGCCTCGACCAGAACGCGCGCGAGGCGTATCGAGGAAGCCCGCACTGGGAGTACACCGAGGAATTCTGTGCCAAGTACGACCAGGTGGCCTTCGACCCCGACTACCCGAGCGAGTCCCTCGAATACTTCGAACCGCTCATTCGCGCCACCTTCGGCGGCCGCTGAAACACGAACGAAGCCAGTAGAACGTCGATGAGAAGCTGTTTAGTCACTGGTTGACTATTCGACGTTTCGCCCGTACCCTGCCCTCATGAGGTCCCGGCTCGTTGCGACACTCCTCGTGGCGCTCGGTCCTTTCGTGATCGCCGCCTGCGGCGACGACACCACCACCTTGAGGGTCATGGCCGCGTCGTCCCTTTCGGGAGCCTTCGCCGACATGGAGACCGCCTTTGAGCGCGAGAATCCGAACGTCGACGTGGTGGTGATCACCGCGTCCTCGTCCACTCTGGCCGGACAGATCGTCGACGGCGCCGACGTCGACGTGTTCGCCTCGGCCGACGACACCCAGTTCGCGCGTGCCGCCGACGCGGTGAACTTCGATCCACCCCGCGTGCTGGCCTCCAACTCGCTGGTGATCATCGTGCCGCGGGGGAACCCGCGCATGGTGGAGGGTCTCGACGATCTCGCTCGCGACGACGTGCTGGTGGCCACCGCCACCGACGACGTTCCCATCCGCAAGTACACCGACCGTCTGCTCGAGGCCGTCGGTGTCACCGCCAACTTCGTCACCTTCGAAGCCAACGTGTCCGGCATCGTCACGAAGGTGTCGACCGGCTCCGCGGACGCCGGCATCGTGTACGCGTCCGATCTCATCGGCGCCGAGGTCGACGCGATCACCATCCCCGCGGACGACAACCTGACCGTGACATATCCCATCGCCGCCAACGCCGACTCCTCCCGCGCCGATCTCGCACGTCGCTGGGTCGAATTCACCTCGAGCGAGGAAGGGCTCGCCATCCTCGGCGCCCGGGGGTTCGCGGCCCCGTGACACGGAGGCACCACGCACCCCCGCGGCTCGCGCGCGCGCTGGCCACCATCGCGGTGATCTTCTTCTGCCTGCCTTTCATCGGCTTGCTCTGGAAGACACCGTGGTCTCGGGTGTTGGACGTGTTCGGCGACGCCGACAGTCGCGGCGCGTTGTGGCTCTCGATGCGCACGTCGATCGCGGCTGCACTGTTGAGTGTCGTGTTCGGCGTTCCCTTGGCGTGGGTGCTGGCCACCACGTCGTTCCGCGGCCGGAATCTGGTCCGCGCGCTGTGCCTGATCTCGATGGTGCTTCCACCGGTCGTGGGAGGCATCTCGTTGCTCTTCTCACTGGGGCGATCGGGGCTCTTCGGTCGTTGGCTCGACGACTGGTTCGGCTTCCAATTCACCTTCAGCGCGTGGGGCGTGATCGTCGCGCAGGTGTTCGTGGCCATGCCGTTTCTGGTGCTCACGGTCGAGAGTGCGCTGCGACAGGCCGACCCTCGATTCGCCGAAGCCGCCCGTTCGCTGGGCGCCTCTCCGTGGTACGCCTTCCGCCGAGTCACCGCTCCTTCCATCGCCAGCGCGCTCATCGCGGGAACCGTTCTGGCCTGGGCCCGCGCTTTCGGGGAATTCGGCGCGACCATCACGTTCGCCGGCAACTACCCGGGTACGACGAGAACGCTGTCGATCGAGACCTACGTTTCGCTCGAGTCCGATCCGGGCCGGGCGATGGCCCTCAGCGTGATGATGATCGGTGTCTCGTTCGTGGTTCTGGTGGCGTTGCGTGATCGCTGGCTCGGTGCGGGAGAGCGACGATGAGTCTTCGACTCGACGTCACCGTGCGACGCGCCGAGTTCTCGTTGCGTGTCGACACCACCGTCGACGCCGGCCGGACCGTGGCCGTCATCGGCGCCAATGGTGCGGGCAAGACCACGCTGCTCAAGTGCATCGCCGGATTGGTGGCCGTCGACGAGGGGTGCATCGTCGTCGATGATCGTGTTCTGGATGCCTCCGACGGCGACCGGTTCGTGGTTCCCGAGCAACGCGACGTCGGCGTCGTCTTCCAGGACTATCTGCTGTTCGATCATCTGTCGATGCTGGAGAACGTCGCCTTCGGACCACGTGCCCGCGGGGTTCGCAAGGCCGAGGCGCGCGAGCGCGCTCGCGAGATGATCGCCTCGGTCGGCCTCTCGCACCTCGTCGATCGTCGTCCTCCCGAATTGAGCGGTGGACAACGCCAACGCGTGGCGCTGATGCGGGCCCTCGCGACCCGCCCCCGTGTGTTGTTGCTCGACGAACCGCTGGCGGCGATCGATCCGGCCGCGCGCACCGAACTGCGCGCGTCGCTCGTCGAACGCATCACCGAGTTCGACGGTGTCACACTCGTCGTCACGCACGATCCGGCCGATGTCGTGGCCATGGCCGAGCGCGTCATCGTCCTCGACTCCGGCAACGTGGTGTGGGACGGGCCGGTGTCCGACGACGGATGGCGACCCCGATGAGTCGTTCGGCTCGCGAGGTCGGACAGTTGCTGCTCGGTGAATGGGCGTGCCTCGGTGTCCTGGCTCAGGGGCCGAACCATGGCTTCGCCGTGGCCCAGGAACTGCGCGTCAGCGGTCGCATCGGAAGGGTTTGGTCGCTCACGCGGCCCCTCACGTATCGGGCCATCGATCAGTTGATCGCTCGCGGGTACGTGGAGGTGATCGGTGAGGAGCCGGGCACGGCGGGTGGCAACCGCACCATCGTGGCCGTCACCCGCTCCGGACGTGCCGCACTACGCGCGTGGTGCCGAACGCCGGTGCACCACCTGCGGGATCTACGCAGCGAACTGTTGCTGAAACTGGTCGTGGCCGAAGCGAACGACATCGACACCAAGGCGCTGATCGCCGCCCAACGAATCATCGTGGACGACTTCGTGGCGGCGAACCGCGGTTCGCGCGACGTGGTCACCTCGTGGCGTCACGAGATGGCGTTGGCGGCGAAACGCTTTCTCGACAAACTCGACTGATCAGTTCGTCCAGCGACACGTGGCTCTGAAGCCGAAGCGGTTCAGGACCACCGATGCGGGACAGGCTCCGAACGCGACGTATGCCCACTGATTCACGCCGACGAATGCGGTGAGAATCAGAAACCATGGGCTGACGAGCGCCACCAATAGTGCGCTCACGAGAACGACCGAACCGGCCATCGCGAACAGCACACGTTCGAGCGGCCACTTGGTTGCCGACGTGGAGGTGGAAGGGATCGTGTTCATGGGGTGTCTCCTTGTTTCCATTGGCGAGATCAATGACTGAAATTGACGCGGGGAAGAATGCGAGCCAACCACTTCGGTACGTACCAATTGCGTTCCTTCAGCAGTGCCATGGTGGCCGGCACCAGCATCACGCGGACGACGGTGGCATCCAGGAACACCGCCATTGCCAAGGTGAGTCCGAGCTCCGTCGGGGGAATCGGTCCGGTTACCCCGAAGGCGATGAAAACGATGATCATGATGATCGCAGCGTTCGTGATCGGACGTCCGGTGCGGGCGATTCCTTCGCTGACCGCACGAATCGTGTCTCCGGTCGCCTCGTAACGCTCCTTGATGGCAGCCAGTAAGAACAGCTGATAATCCATCGACAGACCGAAGAGCAGTGCGAAGAAGAACAAGGGCGCCCACGCGTCGACGAAGCCCTGGTGTTCGATTCCGATCAGGCCCGCTCCCACTCCGTGCTGGAACACGATCGTCGCGAAACCGAATGCCGCACCGACGGTGATGAGGTTCATCACCACCGAGAAGAGCGCGATCACGAGACTACGGAACACCACCAACAACAACAGGAAGGCCACGATGAGAATGAGCCC